>NZ_QODJ01000079.1:0-21781 GCF_009935965.1 Pseudomonas sp. L13 | reverse complement strand
GGTACCATTGTTTGAAAAGCGGGTTGACAGTGGGGGCGAGTCCATACATAGGAGCGAGCTTGCTCGCGAAAAACTCACAGGCGCCGCGTTCATACAGCAAGCGCGCGTTATCGTTGATATTTTTCGCGAGCAAGCTCGCTCCTACAGATGATTTTCAGTGTGTTCAGGATCTAACTGCCCGCCAGGCAACTGGGGGTGGCGGCCACCAACGCGTCAATGGCACACCGCGTCTTGGCCGGCATATGCGCCGCCGTCGGCCAGATCACATGGATTGGCGCAGGTTGCTCACGGTAGCTGGGCAGCACGGCTTGCAACTGCCCGCGCAGCGCGTAGTGGGCAATCAACCAACTCGGCAGCCAGGCCAGGCCCACGCCCGCGATGGCGGCATCGGCCACGGCCTGGAGGTCGTCCACGATCAAAGGCGAAGCCAGGCGCGAACGCTGCGCGGTGTTGCTGCGGTAGGCAATGCCACGATGAACGGCCAGGTCTTCGATACTTTCAAGGGCGCCCTTGCGCTGCAAATACGCCGGTGACGCCGCCAGCCCCATGACCTGCTGACCCAGGCGCCTTGCACTCAGGCGGTCGGTGTCGGGCAACGGGCCGATGCGCACAGCGATATCGAAGCCTTCCTGCACCAAGTCGATCATGCGGTCGGAAAAACAAAGGTCGATTTCCAGTTCCGGATAGCTGTCCATCAGGGCCCACAACGCTGGCGCGGCATAGTGATGACCAAATGCCAAGGGCACGCTCACTCGCAAACGCCCACGGGGTTGCTGGCGGCCGCTTTCCAACACCGACTCGGCCGCCTCCAATTCTGCCAATGCACGCAGGCAATGCTCGTAGTACGCCTGCCCGTCCTCGGTCAACCGCTGGCGCCGGGTGGAACGCTGTAACAGGCAAGTGCCCAAGCGTGCCTCCAGGCGCGCCAGGCCCTTGCCCACCGCCGAGCGGGTGAGGTTCAAGCGTTCGGCGGCTTCGGTGAGGTTGCCGCTTTCGACAACCTGCAAAAAGAGCTCGACGCCATCAAAACGTGGAGTAGCCATGGTTAATTGTCGCCCTGTATTCCCTTATTTATGGAAAAGTTGTCGCCAATAAAGAACCTCATTCCCGAGATAATAGCCCCTCCCGCTCTCGAAAGGAATGTCGTATGCCCCGCGCCGCCGCACTCTCGGCCCTCACTCGCCCGCGTACCGCCAGGAACGGCATGGCCCTCACCGCCGTCTGCCTGGTGGCCCTGATGTTCGGCCTGGAAATCTCCAGCGTGCCGGTCATCCTGCCGACGCTGGAACAGGAACTGGGCACGGGTTTTCAAGACGCCCAATGGATCATGAACGCCTACACCCTGGCCTGCACCAGCGTGCTGATGGCGGCGGGCACCTTGGCGGATCGCTTTGGTCGTCGGCGTGTATTGGTGGTGTGCCTATGGCTGTTCGGGCTAGCTTCGTTGGCCTGTGGGCTGGCCGACAGCGCCGCCACGCTGATCGTGGCGCGGTTTGTTCAAGGTATCGGCGCCGGGGCAATGATGATTTGCCAGTTCGCGATCTTGTCCCACCAATTCCGCGAACCCGCGGCGCGTGCGCGGGCCTTCGCGATATGGGGCGTGATCGCTGGCGTGGGCCTGGGTTTCGGGCCGATGGTGGGGGCCTTGATCCTGGCCGTGGCGGACTGGCGCTGGGTGTTCCTGGTGCACGTACCGCTGACCCTGTTCACCTTAGCGTTGTTGCACATCAGCGTGCAGGAATCCCGCGACCCGGCCAGCCATCGCCTCGACATCGCCGGCATGCTGACCATGACACTCACGGTGTTTGCGCTGGTCTATTTCATCACCCAGGGCAGCGAAATCGGCTTTGGCACCCCGGCGATGCTCGGCTGGGCCGGCCTTTCAGTCTTCGGGCTGCTGCTGTTTATCCTGATTGAGCGGCGCAGTGCCCACCCGATGTTCGACTTCTCGGTGTTGCGCATCCAGCGTTTCAATGGCGCGTTGATGGGCTCGATCGGCATGAACTTCAGCTTCTGGCCGTTCATGATCTACCTGCCGTTGTACTTCCAGGCGGGGCTGGGTTACGACACGCTGACCACCGGCGCCGCCCTGCTCGCCTACACCTTGCCCACTTTGCTGGTGCCGCCGCTGGCCGAACGCCTGGGCCTGCGTTTTGGCGCCGAACGCATTATTCCCCTGGGCCTGGGCACGATGGGCGTGGGATTCGTGGCAATGGCCATCGTCAATGTTGCCGAACAACCAAGCATCGCGCTGGTGCTGCTCAGTTGCGTGATCGCGGGCATAGGACTGGGGCTGACGAACTCCCCCACCACCAACACCACCACCGGTTCAGTCTCGGCTGACCGCGCCGGCATGGCCTCGGGCATCGACTTCAGCGCACGGCTGATCACCCTGGCGCTCAATATCGCGCTGATGGGCCTGGTGCTGTTGTTGGGGATCAGCCATCACTTGGCCCAGGTGCTGCCTGCCAGCACGGCGCTGGAGTGGGCAAGCCTCAGCCAGCACATTGCCGCAGGCAAATTGGATGCGCCGGGGCTGACCGTTCTGGATGCGCAAACAGCGCTACGCAGCGGCGCCAGCTGGGCCATGCTGTTTGCGGGCTTGGGCGCTAGCGGGTTGGCGCTGTTGAGCTGGCATTTCTTCCGGCGCGTGCGCTGAACGAAAAACGGGCCTGCATGTGCAGGCCCGTTTTCAGTGGGGGAATGAAAAAACAATCAGCCGTTAATGGCAGCGTTTTCGTTTTCCAGGAATTCCTCTTCCAACGCGTCTTCGTTCACTTTGTTGATTGGCTGGTTTTTACCGGCAGCGCGCGGCTTGCCTTGCAGTTTGCCAAACAGATGTTCCAGTGCGTGGTCGAGCTTGACTGCGGCGCCATCGATCGCTTGCTCCAGCGTATCGGCTTTATGGCACACGGAAACTGGTTGATGGCCCTTTGGCCGTGCTTCCAGACGGCAACTCAAATCGTGAGGGCCTGGCTTGTCGCCGTTCTCGTCTCGCAGGTAGACCTCTACACGGGTCAAGTCTTCTTCGTAGCGTTCGAGCGTGCTCTCAATGGTAGTACGTACCCACTCCTCCAGTCGGATGCTGCTTTCAATATGGTTATCGCTATTGACTTGGATTTGCATAGTTCTTCCCTTATTTCAGCTAGCTCGCCAGAGGTCACAAACTGCAACACCGGGGTGGTGAAACCATGACCTCTTGATTACACAATTGAGCACCTGCTGAAACAATTCAAGTCCTTTGCAAAGATAAATCCTACATTACAAATTAACCCTGACGACGAGCAAAAACGCTGTTAGGGTGGGGAGTTAGTTACATCTTCTTACGCCCTGCGAAACTCACAATTGCCCCTCTCCCAACGGGTGCAAGCCGCGAAAAATCCCCGCTTCCTCTACCAGCCAGTCGTGCACCGCACGCACGCCCGGATGGTTCAACGCCCCCGGCGCATACAGCAGCACATAGCGTTTATGGTTGGGCACCGCCAGGCCGAACGGCACGATCAAGGTGCCGCGCTCCAACTCATCGTTCAGCAAGGTGCGCCGGGCAATCGCCACGCCCATGCCGGCGATGGCGGCTTCGATGGTCAGGTGGTTGCGGTTGAAGGTGTGCCCGCGCCGTACGTCGGCACCGTGGTGGCCGATGGCATTGAGGTAAAACTCCCATTCGGCATACTCATAACTCCCACGCCAGGCGGTGATGTCGTGCAGCAGCGGGAAATGGGCCAGGTCTGCCGGGCCATGCAAGGGCGGGCGGCCACGCAGCAGGCTGGGGGCGCACACCGGGAATATCTGCTCGTCCAACAGGGCTGTGGATAACAACCCTGGGTAGCTGCCGTCGTTCAGGTCGATGGCCAGGTCGAAGTCGCCCTCATGCAGGGCGATGCTGCTGTCTTCGGCGACCATGCGCAGTTGGATGTCCGGAAAACGCTGCTGAAAGCGCGGTAGACGCGGGGTCAGCCACTTGCCCAGAAACGAGGGGATCGAACGCAGGCGCAAGGTGCCGCTGATCATCCCGGCGTCCAGGCGCTGCAATTCGGCATCAATGCTGCCGTAGGCCTCCCCCACCACGGCCGCCAGGCGCTGGCCCTCGGCGCTGAGCTCTACCCCCCGCGCACGCCGATGAAACAGCCGAAAACCCAGGCGTTCCTCTAACTGGCGAATTTGCTGGCTCACCGCCCCCGGCGTGATGTGCAGTTCTTCGGCGCAGCGGGTGAACGACAGATGCCGTGCAGCGCAGGAAAACACATGCAACCAGACATAGGTCTGGCCGTGGAGGGGGCGAGTCATAGCGTTTAGTCCTGCTAAAGGGTGTCTTAGGATAATTCGTTGGTCAGTGCCGAGCCAGAGGCTCAGTATCGCGCCAATTCCGCCTGCTCTACAAAACATGGCAGCGATTTCTACTCCATTGCTTGTAAGGCTTTAGCATGGCTATCAGTGTTTTCGATCTATTCAAGGTGGGCATCGGCCCTTCCAGCTCCCACACCGTCGGCCCGATGCGCGCTGCCGCGACATTCGCCCAAGCCCTGACCGACCAGCATGTGCTCAGCCAAACCCGTCGCGTCGAAGTGCGCCTGTATGGCTCGCTGTCCGCTACCGGTGTCGGCCATGCCACCGACCGCGCCTGTGTCATCGGCTTGATGGGCGAATGGCCAGACCGCGTCGACCCCACCTCGATCAACGGGCGTATCCAGCAATTGCGCGAGTCCGGCCGGCTGTTGCTGGCCGGCCAACAGGAGATTGCCTTCAACTGGCACACCGACCTGTTGCTGCTGGACGAAAGCCTGCCCTACCACCCCAACGCCATGTCCCTGCATGCCTATGGCGACAGCGGCCTGCTGAGCGAACAAACCTATTACTCGGTGGGCGGTGGTTTCATCATCGAAGCCGCCGAAGCCGCATCAGGCGTTGCGCCGTCCAGCGATGTGCAATTGCCTTATGACTTCTCCAGCGCCGTAGAACTGCTGGCCTTGTGCAACAAGCACGGCCTGCGGGTATCCGAGCTGATGATGGCCAATGAACGGGCGTGGCGCAGCGACGAAGAGATCCGCAGCGGCCTGCTGCATATCTGGTCGGTGATGCGCGAATGCGTGGAACAGGGCCTGCGCGATGAAGGCATCCTACCGGGCGGCCTCGATGTGCCCCGTCGCGCCGCGAAATTGCACCGCAGCCTGCTGGAAATCGGCAAGCCCAACGTGATCACCTCAACCTTGTCGGCCATGGAGTGGGTGAACCTGTTCGCCCTCGCCGTCAACGAAGAAAACGCCGCCGGCGGGCGCATGGTCACCGCGCCGACCAATGGCGCGGCCGGCATCATTCCCGCCGTGCTGCACTACTACATGAAGTTCAACGCCGACGCGTCTGACGACGATGTGGTCAATTTCTTCCTCGCCGCCGCCGCCGTCGGCATCCTCTGCAAGAAAAACGCCTCCATCTCCGGGGCCGAAGTCGGCTGCCAGGGCGAAGTCGGCTCGGCCTGCGCCATGGCCGCTGCCGGCTTGGCCGATATTCTCGGCGCCACCCCGGAGCAACTGGAAAACGCCGCCGAAATCGGCCTGGAACACAACCTCGGCCTGACCTGCGACCCGGTCGGTGGCCTGGTGCAGGTGCCGTGCATCGAGCGCAATGCCATTGCGGCGGTCAAGGCGATCAACGCCACGCAGATGGCCCTGCGCGGCGACGGCAAACACTTCATCTCCCTCGACCGGGTGATCCGCACCATGCGCGATACCGGCGCCGATATGCATGACAAATACAAAGAAACTTCACGGGGCGGCCTGGCGGTCAGCTGGGTGGAGTGCTGATCGGAGCACTTTTACCCGCCCCAACGTGAGCCCGCGCAAAAATAATAACGAGGCAATACCGATGACTGATGTACGTACACCCGCTGCCGAAAATCCCGATGTCAGAGAAAGCACAGTAACCACCGGCTGGACCAAACACGACACCACTTGGATGCTCGGCCTCTATGGCACCGCCATCGGCGCGGGCACCCTGTTCCTGCCGATCAATGCCGGCGTCGGCGGTTTCTGGCCGCTGATCGTGCTGGCGCTGCTGGCCTTTCCGATGACCTTCTTCGCCCACCGTGGGCTGACGCGCTTTGTGTTGTCAGGCAAATCCGGCGACATCACCGAGGTGGTCGAGGAACACTTTGGTGTCGGCGCCGGCAAGCTGATCACCCTGCTGTACTTCTTTGCGATCTTCCCGATCCTGCTGGTGTACAGCGTGGCATTGACCAACACCCTGGGCAGTTTCATGGAGCACCAATTGCACATGGCGCCGCCGCCCCGGGCGATTCTGTCGCTGGTGCTGATCCTCGGCCTGATGGCTATTGTACGTTGCGGCCAGGGCGTGATCGTCAAGGCCATGAGCGTGCTGGTGTACCCCTTCGTGGCCGCCTTGCTGCTGCTGGCGTTCAGCCTGATCCCCAACTGGAACGGCGCGTTCTTCGCCTCGGCCAGCGAGGGCATGCCGCTGCCGCTGTTCTTCAAGACGTTGTGGCTGGCGATCCCGGTGATGGTGTTCTCGTTCAACCATTCGCCGATCATCTCCGCCTTCGCCGTGGACCAGAAACGCGTCTACGGCGCCCAGGCCGAGCGCAACAGCAGCGGCATCCTCGCCACCGCCCACGGCATGATGGTGCTGACGGTGATGTTCTTCTGCTTCAGCTGCGTGCTGGCGCTGTCACCGGCTGACCTGGCCGCCGCCAAGGCACAGAACATCTCGATCCTGTCGTACCTGGCCAACCACTTCCAGACGCCGGTGATCGCCTACGCCGCACCGTTGATCGCGCTGGTGGCGATCACCAAATCCTTCCTGGGCCACTACATCGGCGCGAGTGAAGGTTTCCAGGGCCTGATCGTCAAATCCCTGCGCGGGCGCAATCGTTCGATGTCGGCGAAATGGCTGGAACGCTGCACCGCGTTGTTCATGGTGCTGACCTGCTGGGCAGTGGCCACCTTCAACCCAAGCATCCTGGGCATGATCGA
This sequence comes from Pseudomonas sp. L13, assembly GCF_009935965.1. Taxonomy (NCBI): domain Bacteria; kingdom Pseudomonadati; phylum Pseudomonadota; class Gammaproteobacteria; order Pseudomonadales; family Pseudomonadaceae; genus Pseudomonas; species Pseudomonas sp. L13. Next base: position 14,795 of record NZ_QODJ01000079.1, on the reverse strand, counting down.
AACCATGGGCGGGCCGATCATCGCGTGCCTGCTGTTCCTGATGCCGATGTACGCGATCCGCCGAGTGCCATCTTTGCGCCGGTATTCAGGCCAGGTGTCGAATGTATTTGTGGTGGTCATCGGGCTGATTGCGCTGTCTGCGATCGTTTTTTCCGTGATGCCCTGAATTAGCTCACTGATCTCAAAAACAGCCCAAAATAATGTGGGAGCGGGCTTGCTCGCGAATGCGGTGTATCAGCCAACAAATACTTGGCTGAAGGACCGCATTCGCGAGCAAGCCCGCTCCCACATTTGGATATCTGTGCCGGGTAAATCGCTGTACGGCACGCCCCTTGCTGTAGAGCTTTTGAGGAAAACGGAATTTGGCCAGTGGTCAGGCAATGCGAACTAATCCCGACACTGGCCGTCAATGACTGCATGTTCTTATCAGGCGGTAACGCACCATGGACAACCCTTTTCAGATCATCACCGACACCTTCAGCCCACAGTACCGCGTCAATCTGAGCATCCAACGGCTGGACGGCAGCATCATGCTCACCCTCTCGGACGAGACCGGCGTAGTGGCCAAGCGCATGATCAGCGCCGAACAACGCAACGACCCGCAACGCCTCAAGCGTCTGGTGCAAAGCATCCAGTTCGGCATCGCCATCGAACAGGGCCACAGCGCCGTGCAAATCCTGGAGCTGATGACGGACGGCGACAGCCACAAACTCCTGCAGCGCCCGCCCGCCCGTACCCTGCCCTTCAGCGTCGGGCTTTAAAGCTCGCCCTTCTCGGTCTCCAGGCTCGCTTCGCCCTTGCGACGCGGGCCTTCTACCTTTACCGAAGGGAAGGCCGACGAGGCGTAGCGCACCACCAGGATCGCGAACGCCAACAGCAAAATGCCGCCGCACAGGTAGATGATGCCCAAGTCCGGCGGGTTGTGGTGCGACACGTTGGAGATCAGCAAACGCGTGAGCGCGGTGATCGCCACGTAGATCAGGAAGCGCACCGGCATGTGGTTGGTCTTGAAGTAAATCCCGACCATGGCACCCAATTCCAGGTAGATGAACAGCAGCAAGATGTCATCGATCTTGATGTGCCCGTTCTCCAGCATCCCCAGAAATTCCATCACCGCCGCCCAGGCGGTCACCGCACCAATGGCGAACAGCGCCAGGTAATGGAACGACTCGACAAACAGATTACCCAGCGACTCGGCCAGCCCATGGACTTGCTGACGCAGCCTTTCGGCCCAATTGATTTTCACGATGATGCTTCCTTAGGTCGGCTCGACCGGATAATGCGGGGTGGACGTGACGGTTGTTCTGCATGCAGAAAAAAGGCCATAGGCAGGGTATTGAGATGGTGGCGGGCTGATATTAGGCACTTAATCGGCCGGATGGAGTGAAAGCTTCGACTCGATGACCGCTTTCATCTCCCTCATGACTTCGTCATGAGGGATGCCTGGGCTAGGATCATCCAATGCGCCTTCCACTCTGGCTCGGAACCATTGTTCGTATGACCAGGGGTCCTCAATGCCTTCAGGAACTTCAAAACTTTCATTTTTCATATGAACGCCTGCTGTGTGGCGAGGGAGCTTGCTCCCGCTGGGGTGCGAAGCGCCCCCAAGAGCCCATCACTATGATTTTTCTGGAAGCACACCTCTGCCTGGATGGGGGCTGCTGCGCAGCCCAACGCGAGCAAGCTCGCTCGCCACAACAAGCTCACTCGGCAAAGGTGTGGCGGGGCTCAAACAGGGGCGACGTGTTCCAGCGCTCTTTCAACTAACAAGCCACCCAGCTCCACCAGTTGGTGAATAGCCAACGCCAAGCTTCGCTGAGAACCTTCAAGATCAAAGGCCAGCGTGTTGGCCAGCTCACGGGCGCTGACCAAGGTTTCGCTGGCATTGGCCAGCAACGTTTCCGTGTCGTGGTTGAGCGTGACATTGAAAAGCGTGACAGGCGGCTCTGGATTCAGATGGTCGGTAATGAGTGAGGTATTTTTTTTCATGGCGCGACTCCAAAAATAAAAAGTAAGTTCTCCTTCCTTTAATCGAGCCGCCAAGCTCGGCCATGCGAATGCAGGACCCGTGAAAGGTAAGTCACCGTAGGATTACTCAGCAACCTCAGCGTGCTGTGCGAAATTTCCGGTTCAGCCCCCCATTTCCCAACTACATTAAAAACCTACTATCCAAACCCCAACGTTTGGCTTATCCTTTTCGCTGTATATAAATACAGTAGTCGCAAAAGACAACTATCGTGAAGGCATGTGAGGTGGTGAATGGCCGTCGAAGTGGTATACCGCAGCAGCCGAGATCTGGAGCGTTTGTTCATGGATAAAGCCGAAGCTGACCGTCATGACAAGATGCTTGAACTCGCTGAGTTGCTGGCAGAGGTGTTGCAAAAAGCCGTGCCGTCGTTGAGCGAGCAGCAGGTGGAAGAAGCCGGGATCTACATGGCGAAGAACCGCGATGTCTTTGCCAAGGCGTTCAAGAGCCAACCGGACGCATTGTCCGAGTTGCTGAACCCGGCGGCGGAGTAAAGCCCGAATTGAACAGGCCCTGAATCATCGATTCAGGGCCTTTTTAATGCCTGGCCTATTTGTACAGCAGGCGTTCGGCCAGCTCATCGGCTACCCGTGCGGGGGAGCGTTTTTCGGCTTGGGCGTGGGCGAAGATTTCGGTCAGGCGCGTGCCAATGTTCGACAGGTGCGCGGTGATGCCTGGCAGGTCGGTGCCGGCGTGTTTGAGGGCGACGTAGATCAGCCCGCCAGAGTTGATCACGTAGTCTGGCGCGTAGAGGATGCCGCGGCCTTCCAATTGGTCGGCGATGTCCAGGTTGGTCAGTTGTGCGCTGGCCGAGCCCGCCACTGCGGCGCAACGTAGCTGACCGACGCTGTTACGGTTGAACACGGCGCCGACGCCGCAGGGCGCAAGAATGTCGCACGGGGTGCTGAGCAAGGCGTCGTTGGCAATCGGGTGGGCGCCCAGTTGCTGCATGGCCAGTTGCACCTTGCCGTGGTCGATGTCGCTGACCAGCAGCTCGGCACCGGCGGCATGCAGTTGCTCGGCCAGAGCATAACCGACGTTGCCCAGGCCCTGCACCGCGACGCGCAGGCCCTCGAGGTTGTCGCTGCCCAGGCGCGCCATGGCGGTGGTGCGGATACCGGCGAACACCCCCATGGCAGCATGGGGCGCGGGGTCGCCGGCGGCCGTGGTGCTGGTGACAAAGCGGGTGTTCTGGGCGATGCAGTCCATGTCGGCGACCGAGGTGCCGCTGTCGATCGAGGTGATGAAGCGGCCGTCGAGTTTTTCCACACAACGGCCAAATGCCTCGAACAGCGCCGCACGGCTTTCCACGTGCACGGGGCGAATGATCACCGCCGTGCCGCCGCCCACCGGCAGCCCGGCCAGTGCCGCTTTGTAGCTCATGCCTTGCGCCAGGCGCGCGGCATCGGCCACGGCCGTTTCGTCGTTAGGGTAAGCCAGATAACGACAGCCACCCAACGCTGGGCCCAGGCGACTGTTGTGGATGGCGATGATCGCCTTCAAGCCGGTCACCGGATCAACGCTCAGGTGCAGCGATTCAAGGCGGGTGCTGTGCATGAGCGCAAACATCAATGAGCTCCCGAATCACTTCTGGTAGTGGGCCAAGTATAGGCTCGCGGCAGAAAACTGCTGGATTGCGCTGGAATAAGCCACGCGTTTTCGTGGGATCTACGACATAAGCGCGTGGGATATCTCTCAAGATGCTGGACGAAAATTCGCAGCAAGGCTAAAACGGGGGCATACGCCGGAGAACTCGATGAATCCCCGCACAGCCTTTTTCGCCTGCCTGGACCGTTCACCCCCCGCGCTGTTTGAAGCCGCGTTGTGGATTGCTGCCGAGCATGACGCCAGCGTGCAGCCGGCGCTGATCCTGCACGACCTTGGCGCGCTGCAACAACAGGTCAGCCTGGGCATGCCCCTGCTTCCAGCGGATGAGCTCGGCCAGCCGCTGCTGCGGCGCATGAATGACCTGGGGTTTGCCCAGGATGACCATACGCCATTGCGCCCCGCCGCCGCGCTGTTGGACAAGGTGCTGCAACGCAAACGCGGGCAACCCTTGGCCATGGGCCTGATCGCCCTGGAGATGGCACGGCGCCTGGATATCCCCATGGTCGGCGTGAACTTCCCCGGGCATTTCCTGCTACGGGTACCGGGTGCCGATCACCTGCTGGACCCTTGCGGCGGCCGGCGCCTGTACCCTAACGACTGTCGCGAGTTGCTGGCGCGCCAATACGGGGAGAAGCTGAAATTGCAGGCCGGCCACCTACTGACTGCCGAGCCACGGGCGATCCTGCAACGGCTCTCGCGCAACCTGCGCCAACTCTACCTTGCCAACGACGAACCGTTGGCCGCCCTGGTGGACGCCGAGCGCGTACTGGAACTGGGCAACGCCAGCGCCTCCGACTACCTGGCGCGCGCCAGCCTGTATCAACGTCTGGATTGCCCGAGCGCCGAGCGCTTCGACCTGGAACACGCCCTGCTGCTCAGCGACGACCCGATCCAGCGTCTGCGCCTGACCGAGCGGCTCGGGCACCTGCCACCCAACGCAGTAGTGCACTGACCCAACCCCCAACTGTAGGAGCGAGCTTGCTCGCGAAGAACGCAAGGGCACCGCGTTAAACCAGGATGGCCGCGTTATCGTTGACGTGCTTCGCGAGCAAGCTCGCTCCTACAAGCTCCCGGCGCCCGCACTTGAATAATCAACAACGCCGCAATCACCGCCGGAATCGCGCAGAAGAAGAAAATCTGCTCGACCGGTATATGCATCGCCAACAACAGGCTGCCAAACAGCGGCCCCAGAATCGACCCGAATCGCCCCACGCCCAACGCCCAGCCCGTGCCGGTGGCGCGCACGTGCGCCGGGTAGAAGTTGCTCGCGAAGGCGTTGAGGGTCAGTTGCCCACCGATGATGCAGAACCCGGCAGCGAACACGCAGGCCACCAGGTAGCGTGGGTTGTCGTGGTTCAAGCCCAGCAGGATGGTGCACAGCGCTGCCGCCGCCAGCACCCCGGACAGCAACCGCACTTTGCTTTTCAGACGGTCGGCAAACCAGGCCATGAGGATGGCACCCAAGGTGCCGGCGAACAGGAACATGGAGGTGACCAGGTTGGCTTCGTTCAACGCCAGGCCGCTTTCGAGCAATAGCGACGGCAACCAACTGATCATGAAATACAGCAGGATCAGGCTGACAAAAAAGGTCGCCCAGATCAGCAGTGTCGGGCGCGCGTAGCCGTTGCGAAACAGCTCTACCACCGTCAGTTTGCTGCCTTGCTCCTTCAGGTTTTCCGCTTCGGTCGCGGGCGGTGGCTGCCAGTGGGGCAGCATCCGCGCCGTGACTTTGCGCAAACGCAGATAGGGCGGCGCATCGCGCAACAGGCGCGGCAAGGATTCGGGCAACAGCCATACCAGAAACGGGAACAGCAGCAACGGCGTCACACCACCCGCCAGGAACACCGCCTGCCAGCCAAAACTGTCGATAAACCCGGCCGCCACAAAGCCACCCGCCGCGCCGCCGAACGAAAAGCCACAGGCGGCCAGGGTCACCATCAAGGTGCGTAGGCGTGGCGGCGAATACTCAGACATCAACGCCATGGCACTGGGCATCGCCCCGCCCATGCCAATGCCGCAGATAAACCGCGCCGCCATCAACGTGGTCAGGGAATTGGCGAACACCATCAATACCGTGAGGCTGGCATAGATCAGCACGCATGCCAGCAGGATACGTCGCACGCCAAACCGATCCGCCAGCGGTGTCACCAGCAACGAGCCCAGGGTGAGGCCTAGCAGGTTGGCACTGAACACGGGGCCAAACGCGGATTTTTCCAGGCCCCAGTCCTGGGCCAGCGCCGGCACTACATAGCCCAGCACCTGGGCGTCATAGCCATCGGTGACCAGTAGCAGTGCCAGCAACAGGAGAATCAACCATTGGTAGCGCGACACCGGACGGGCGTCGAGTGCCGCGCGAAAGCTGGCAATCTGATTGTGCATCGCAAGGTACCTTTATTTTTTATTAGATTGGCACGATCAAATGTGGGGGGCTTACCCCAATGCCAGTCAGTTAAGCGCGAACTCCCTGTGGGAGCGGGCTTGCCCGCGAAGGCGGTGTGTCAGTCACCGCATCTGCCACTGCACTAACGCTTTCGCAGGCAAGCCAGCTCCCACATTTGATCTTCATGGCTGTGAGCATTGCGTTCGCTTAACTGAACGGCATTGGGGCTTCCCCCCTCCCACAGGGGTCCTAGGGTGTGTCAGGCTGACTGGCGGGGTGGGCCTGCACGAAGGCCGGATGTTGGGCCGCCAATGCCGCTACCCGCCCAATGCGTGGGTATGCCGCCAAGGGCACCTTGAAGCGCTCGGCCGCATACAACTGCGGGATCAGAAACGCATCGGCCAAGCCCGGCTGCTCGCCAAAGCAAAACCCGGTGTCGCCAATCAACTGCTCCACAGCGCCCAGGCCCTGGCTGATCCAGTGCCCGATCCACTCCAGCAATTGCGCCTCATCGTGCCCCCACTTGCGCAGCAAGTTCTGGGTGCTGGAGTTATGCAACGGGTGGATATCACAGGCGATGATCGACGCCACCGCCCGCTCATGAGCGCGCGCTACCAGGTCTTTGGAGAGCAACGGCACCTGGGGATAACGCTCCTCCAGGTACTCAATGATCGCCTGTGACTGGATCAGCAACGCCCCTTCATCAGTACGCAATGCCGGCACCCGCCCTTGGGGGTTGATCGCCAGGTATTCAGGCTGGCGGTTGGCGCCGCCTGCCGGCACCAGCAGGTTGACCGGCAGCGCGGTGAAATCCAGGCCTTTGAGGGCCAGGGCAATACGTACTCGATACGACGCGGTAGAACGGTAGTAGGTATAGAGTTCCATGGCCCTGCCCTCTCAGCGCGCCGCGACCACGGTACCGCGGCATTCGCCGAAGCCGATGGAGGCAAAGCCCTCGCGGCTGCAACGGGCACGCAGGATGATTTCGTCGCCATCCTCGAGGAATTTACGCACCTCGCCGGAAGCCAGCTCAATCGGCTTTTTACCGCCTTCGGTAATCTCCAACAGGCTGCCGAACTGCCCAGGCTGCGGGCCAGACAAGGTGCCTGAACCAAACAGGTCGCCGGCCTGCAACTGGCAACCGTTGACGCTATGGTGCGCAACCATTTGTGCCACGGTCCAGTACATATGCTCGGTGTTGCTCAGGGTCAGGCGATGGGCGGGCAGGTTTTGCTCACGCATCGAGGCCGTGGTGAGCAGCACTTCCAATTCGATATCAAAAGCGCCCGCGTTCTGATCACGCTTGTCCAGCAGGTAGGCCAGCGGTTGCGGATCACCCTCGGGGCGCGGCGGTTGCGCCTTGCGGAAAGGTTCCAGGGCTTCGGCGGTGACCACCCACGGCGAGATGCTGGTGATAAAGCTTTTCGACAAGAACGGCCCCAGCGGCTGGTATTCCCAGGCCTGGATATCCCGCGCCGACCAGTCGTTGAGCAGGCAGAAACCAGCGATATGCTCGGCGGCATCGCCAATGGCAATCGCATCGCCCATGGCATTGCCCTGGCCGATCCAGATGCCCAGTTCCAACTCATAGTCCAGGCGCGCGCAGGGGCCAAAGGTCGGCTCGGTCTGGCCGGCCGGGAGGGTCTGGCCTTTAGGGCGTCGCACCTCGGTACCCGAGGGTCGAATGGTCGAGGCACGGCCGTGGTAGCCAATGGGCACGTACTTGTAGTTCGGCAACAAGGGGTTATCGGGGCGGAACAATTTGCCGACGTTTTGTGCGTGCTCAATGCCGACGTAGAAGTCGGTGTAGTCATTGATCTTGGCCGGCAGGTGCATCTGGCAATCGACGGCGCGGTGTAGCACTTGCGCCTCGCGGTTTTGCAGCTCGCTGCCTTCGGCCAGCAGTTCCAGCAGGCGCTCGCGCAGGGCGACGCGTGGGCCGCGACCGAGTTCGAAAAAGGCGTTCAGTTGCCCCCCCGCCGTGGCTTCGACAGCGCGCCGGGCTTCGCCGTCAAATTCGTCCAGCGCGGCGTGCAAGTCGAGAATCGCATCGCCAATCGCCACGCCACTGCGCGGTGCCGAGCCATTGATACTGAACACGCCCAAGGGCAAGTTCTGCAGGGGGAAATCCGCGTGGCCATTGGCCGAGGATACCCAGCTGCGGGTCTGCGTTGGTTGAGTCATGGGTTATCTCCGGTTCGGGTTGAAGGTGGCGGGCAGCGCGGCCCAGCACGCGTCATAAGCAGGTTGCAGTTGCGGGCACTCCAGGGCGAACTGGGTCGGGCGCAGCACTTGGCTGGTCTCGAACATGAACGCCATGGTGTTATCGATCTTGTGCGGCGCCAGGTCGGCGTTGATGGCCTTGGTGCAGGTCTCGCCATCCGGGCCGTGGGCGCTCATGCAGCTGTGCAGCGATGCACCACCCGGCAGGAAGCCTTCGGCCTTGGCGTCGTAGGCGCCCTGGATCAGGCCCATGTATTCGTTCATCAGGTTGCGGTGGAACCAGGGCGGACGGAAGGTGTTCTCGGCCACCATCCAGCGTGGCGGGAAGATCACGAAGTCGAGGTTGGCCAGGCCGTGCACGCTGGTAGGTGAGGTCAGGACCGTGAAGATCGACGGGTCCGGGTGATCGAAACTCACCGTGCCGATGGTGTTGAAACGGCGCAGGTCGTATTTGTACGGCACGTTATTGCCGTGCCAGGCGACCACGTTGAGCGGTGAATGGTCCAGCTCGCAGGCCCACAGTTCACCGAGGAATTTCTGTACCAACGTGGTCGGTTGCTTGAGGTCTTCGTAGCGGGCCACCGGCGTAAGGAAGTCACGCGGGTTGGCCAGGCCGTTGCTGCCGATGGGGCCCAGATCGGGCAGGCGCAGCGGGGCGCCGTGGTTCTCGGCGACGTAACCGCGTGCTTGTGCATCCAGCAGTTCGATACGGAACTTGAGGCCACGGGGCAGCACGACGATTTCCAGCGGCTCGACATCCAGCACGCCCAGTTCGGTGGCGATGCGCAAGCGGCCCTGCTCCGGCACGATCAGCAGCTCGCCGTCGGCGTTGAAGAACACGCGCTCCATGGAACGATTGGCGCGGTAGTTGTAAATGCTGATGCCCGAAGGTTTTTCCGACCCCGAGTTGGCAACCATACCGACCAGTCCATCGATAAAGTCCGTGGGTTCACTCGGAATATCCAGCGGGTTCCAGCGCAGGCGGTTGGGCGTCACCGCCCCCAAGGGCCCACCGGCCAATTGCCGCGCAAGTTTGACGAACGCCGGGTGATTGGCCGACGGCTGGATGCGGTACAGCCAGGTGCGCCGCGCTTCACTGCGTGCCATGGTGAAGGCAGTGCCGGAAAACAGTTCGGTGTAGAGCCCGTAGGGGGCTTTTTGCGGTGAGTTCTGGCCGACCGGCAGCGCGCCAGGCAAGGCTTCGCTGGCGAACTCGTTGCCGAAACCCGACAGGTATTCGAGGTCCATGGATCTTCCTCTGCAGAGAAGTTGTTTTTATCGTAATCCGGTTACGCATAACGTAATTTGATCACTGTTGACCGTCAAGCTATAAAGACGCCCATTCATCTCTCGGATTCTCGCCCTTCCATGGAAAAGCCCCGCGACACCGGTAAACAGAAAGTCCGCTCGGCGGAAGTCGGCACCGATATTCTCAAGGCCCTGGCCGAACTGTCCCCGGCCACCTCGCTGTCGCGCCTGGCCGAGCATGTGCAGATGCCGGCGAGCAAGGTCCACCGCTATTTGCAGGCGCTGATCGCTTCGGGTTTTGCCGAACAGAACAGCGCCACCAACCATTACGGCCTGGGCCGAGAGGCATTGCGAGTGGGGCTGGCGGCGCTGGGCAGCATGGATGTGTTGAAAGTCGGCGCCATGCCCCTGGCCGAGCTGCGCGATGAATTGAATGAAACCTGCTTTTTGGCAGTGTGGGGCAACCAGGGCGCAACGGTGGTGCACATCGAGCCGGCCGTGCGTGCCGTCACCGTGGTGACGCAATTGGGCTCGGTACTACCGCTGCTTAGCTCGTCCACCGGGCTGGTGTTCAGCGCGTACCTGCCGTCGCGGGAAACCGTGGAGCTGCGCGAGCGCGAGGTTCAAGCCGGCACCGCCCACGCCTTGGCGGACGATCAGGCCTATGCCAGCGTGTGCGAGCAAATCCGCAGCCGCGGCCTGCACTTCGTCCATGGGCTGCTGATGCCTGGCGTGGATGCATTATCAGCGCCGGTGTTCAATGCAGTCGGGCACGTGGCGGCGGTGATGACCGTGGTCGGCCCGACCTCACTGTTCCACGCCGATGAAGATGGCCCGGCGGCGCAGCGCTTGCTGGCGGCGACCCGGGCCGTGAGTTGGCGCATGGGCTATCAGCCCTGAATCAATCGTCGTTGCGCGACAGCGCCACAGCCACGCGATCCTCCAATGCCTTGACTTGCGCGCCGGCCACCACGTAGTTGTTGGTCAACATCGCGAACACCAGCTTGCGCCCGTGAGCGTCGGTGATGTAACCACTCAATGACGACACGCCGGCCATGGAGCCGGTCTTGGCATGCAGGTTAGTTTCCGCAGCCGTGCCGCGCAGGCGGTAACCCAGGCTGCCACCGGTCATGCGGTCGGCATTGCCAGCAACCGGCAGCGCGTTGTACCAGGCGTCGAACCACGGCTGTTTGCTTGTCGCCAGTAGCAGGTCGGTGAGGGTTTGCGACGACACCAAGTTACGCCGCGACAGGCCGGAGCCGTCCACTTGGCTCAAAGCGCTGGTGTCTAGCCCCTGGCGCTTGAGAAAGCCGGCCACCGCCACGGTGCCTGCCGCCGCCGTGCCATTGTTGGCCGTCTGGCGGCCCATGGCCTTGAGCAAGGCTTCGGACATGGCGTTGTTCGAGAGCTTGAGCAGCGGCACGATCAGCTCCTGCAACGGCGCCGATTGGTGTTCAGCCAGCACCGCTACCCCAGCAGGACTCGCCCCGCCCATCACCCGGCGCCCCAGCACCTTGATGCCCTGCTGTGCTAACGCTTGCTCAAACAGGTTGGCCACCAGTTGCGTCGGCTCCCACACGCTGATCAATTGCTGGCTCTGCCGGCCAGGCGCCACCGCGCCGCTGAGCTGCAGCAGGTTGGTGCCATGGCGACGGTTGATCCCATAGCTGTTACCCGGCCCGCTGACGGCGCGGTTATTCAGTTGCAGGTAATCGGTGGGCGGGTAGATTTCCACGCCGACCGGCGAGCCGACGCGCAACGGCGCCTTGGCGGTGACCAGCACGCTGCCGGCATCGAAATCGGTATTGGGCGCCACGGTCAACGCTGAAATCTGCGCGCCGTAGTAGGTGGTTTCATCATCATGGGACCAATCAACCCCCAGTCGCTCGGCATCGAACCAGGTGTCATCAAACACTAAATCGCCCTGCACCTGACGTACACCCTGGCTAGCCAATTGCGCGGCGAGGGCCTGGTAGTCGGCAAACTGAATGCTCGGGTCGCCCAGGCCACGCAGGTAGAGGTTGCCAGTCAGCCGGTCGCCCTGGCGTATGCCATTGCTCAGCAGTTGAGTGGCGAAGCGGTAGTGCGGCCCCAGCACATCCATGGCCGCCGCCGTGGTCAACAGCTTGAGGTTGGACGCGGGTACCAGCCGTGTGCGTGGGTTGTGCTGATATAGCGTGGTGCCTGTGCGGGCATCACGCACCATCAGCGAGACGGTGGCGCCTTGCAGCGCCGGGTCGCTCAACAGCTTATCCAGGGTGGCCGGCGTGGAGGTTGGGGAAACGCTGGCGCAGCCGCCCAGTAAAAAACTCAAGCCGACCAGCAGGGTGCTGGTGTGAAACCATTTTCCAAAGTGCATCAGTAGCGTTTTCCATAAGCATGCAATGGCGGCAACGCTAACAGCTCACTATCAATGTGGCGACCGCTTTCCTGTGGGAGCTGGCTTGCCTGCGATGCAGACAACTCGGTGTATTAGGCAAACCCAGTCGATGCCATCGCAGGCAAGCCAGCTCCCACATATGAATGCCAGCAACCCGGAATCAGAAGGTCAACGTGCTTGAGACTGACACCTGCCGCGCATCGCCAATGGACACAAACTGCGTATTCACCGAAGAGGTGTAATAGGTGCGGTCGAACAGGTTCTTCAGGTTGAGCTGGAACTTGACCTTCTGGCCTTCAAGCTTTGTGTCATAGCTGGCGAATACATCGGCCACGGTATAGCTCGGCAGTTCAAAACTGTTGGCCGCGTCCCCGGCGCGCTCGCCCACATAGCGTGCACCGGCGCCGACCCGCAGTTGATCGCCACCCAAAATAGTGCCGAAGTCATACACCGCCGACAGCGAGCCGGTATTTTTCGCCACGTTCTGCAGGCGCTTGCCTTTGAGCGTCGGGTCGTCGGTGACCTCGGCATCGGTGTAGGCATAGCTGCCGATCAGGCTCCACTTGTCGGTCAACTGGCCGCTGGCATCCAGCTCCAGGCCACGGGAACGCACCTTGCCCGCCACGCTGTAGACCGAAGTCAGGCCCTCGCCCACCTGTACGAGTACGTTGCGTTTGTCGATGTTGAACAACGCCGCACTGGCGGTGATACGCCCCGGCAGGTCGAACTTGGTGCCCAGTTCCCACGCCTTGGATTCTTCAGGGTCGAGACTGCCATCCAACACGGTTTTGTTGGCCAGCGGCGCGATGGTGGAGTTGGGTTTGAACGACTCGGTGTAGCTGCCGTAGAACGACAGTTCCTCGGTGTAGCGGTACACCAGCCCGGCCCGTGGCACCCATTTCTGGCCGTTGCCATCGGTGTTGGCGGTGAACGGTACGCCTTTGCCGGCGTATTGATCGTACATTTGATAGCGTGCACCGCCGACCAGAATCCACTGATCGTTGAGATGAATCGCATCCTGGAAGAACAGCGAGTCGCTGCGCAGCAGGTCCGTCTGGTTGCTGTCCGGCGCGCTGACGTTGGAGCCCGCCACTTCTTTGCCGTACACCGGGTTGTTGTAATCGAAGCTGCCTCGCGGTGCCTGGCGGATCAGGTCGGCGCGGTAGATCTTGCGGTACTCGTCGTCCAGGCCGAACACCAGGTCGTGTTGCATACCGGCCACCACGACGTTGCCTTCCAGGCTTGCGGTCGCGAAGCGGTCGGTGGTCAACGCGCCCTGGGTGCCATCCATGCTGCGGGTCAAGGTGCCGTTGGGGTTGACCTTGACCACGCGCACCTGGCTGGCGTCGTAGGTTTCGCGGTTCCAGCTGTAGCCGAAGTGGGCTTTCCAGTCGTCGTTCAGGTCATGGTCGACGGTCAGGCGATACAGGTCGGAGCGCCCTTCCATATTGTTGAACGGCTCATCCAGGCGGCGAGTCGCGGGGATGTTCAACGGGTGGCGGGTCTTGGGGTCGATGGCGGTGCCACGGTCAAAGGGCGAGAGAAACTCGCGGTGTTCATAGGCGACAACCACCTGGGTGGTATCGCCGTACCAGGCCAGGGACGGCGCCACCAGCGTCTCGCGGTGGGTACCGTAGTTGCGCCAGTAGTCTTCGTCTTCATGATCCACGATCAGGCGATAGGCCAAGCCGCTGTCACCGAGGGGCCCGGTGGTGTCGAGGTTACCGCCGCTGCCGTTCTTGCCGCTGCCGAAGGTTGAACCGCGCGCGGTCAGGGCCGTGGACTGCACCAGTTCGGGCTTTTTGCTGACGATATTGACCACGCCACCCGGGTCCTGGATGCCGTACAACAGCGACGACGGCCCCTTGAGCACTTCGACGCGATCAGCGGTGGCATTCAACGCCCGGCCCTGCACCACGGGCATGCCGTCCTTCATGATCGAGCCATTACGGTTGTCGCCAAAACCACGCAGCATCACCGCGTCCTGGGTGCTGCCGAGGGTGTTGGACTGGGTGATGCCACTGATATTGCCCAGGGCGTCATCCAGGTTACGCGGCTGTTGATCGCGCAATACTTGAGCGGGCACCACGTTCACAGTCTGCGGGGTTTCCAGCAGCAGGCCATGGGAGCGCATCACCGAACTGGTGGGCGGTGGCTGGTAGCTGGTGCTGGCTTGGGTGGGGTCGATGCCGCTGATCGTAGTAGCGCCCAGGTTGACCGCGCCATCGGTGGGCACCGGTTCCAGCGCCAGGGTACGGGCGTCGATCTGGCGGAAGGTGAAGCCGGAACGGCCCAGCAGACGTTGCAAGGCCTGGGGCGCGCTCATCTGCCCGCTGACTGCCGGGGCGCTGAGGCCGTAGGGCGCTTCGTCGGTGTAGATCACACTGATGCCGGTGACCCGGCTGAAATCGCTCAACGCCTGGGGCAACGGCTTGGCCGCCAGGGCAAAATTGAACTGGGCGCTGTGCTGCTCCTGCGCCTGCGCCATGGCCAGAGGCAGCAAGGCCAGCCCAGACACCGTGAATACCGAGGCTCCCAGCCACTGTTTGACCCAACCGCCCGCCGTCGATTTCATGCTGTGAAAACCCGTGTAGAAAACGCTGTTAATGCGAATTGATCGCAGTTTCATGCACTACACGAATGAGCCGACGATTTACCTCACCTCTGCTGGCAATTATTTTTTATTTATTGCGCCTGGATGCATACCTGTGGGAGCGGGCTTGCCCGCGAATGCGGAGTGTCAGTCAATCAATCTTTAACTGAACCACCGCTATCGCAGCATAGGTATCTACACCACTTTGCAGTTCGCCGCAGACACCGGTAACCACGATGCGAAGCGAGCCGCTCTTGATGTTGATCTTAGGCGCCCCGTCAAACCACGCTGGCCGGAATTCGACAGGGATTTGGGGGGTAAACCGGCAGGGATGCCG
>NZ_QODJ01000078.1:0-21958 GCF_009935965.1 Pseudomonas sp. L13 | reverse complement strand
TACCGCAGGAATGGATATGTACACGGTCCAACTGTGTTGACTGTCAGGCCGTCTTCGCAGGCAAGCCAGCTCCCACAGCGTTATCCGGTTTCGTCAGGGAAACCCGGTTACTTACCGGGCGTCAGGGTCAACCTTGTCTTGCCATACACCTTTTCAAAATTCTGCGGCTGCATCGGGAAGCTAAGGTACTGCGCCTTCAACGACGGGTCGATGCCGTTGGCATAGTTCGGGCTGGCCGGGTTGCCGGATTGGCCGATGCCGCCCTGGCCCATCATTGGCTCCGTCTGGCCGAAGTCGATGATCATGCGCAGCGCCGATACTTGGGTCGCGTTGAAATCCTGGCCCCAGCTATACGGCGCCGGGTTCAAGGTGTTGTGGTCGCCACCGCTGGCAAAGGGGCCGCGGATGACCTGGCCGCTGGTGTTTTTCCACGTGGTGCTGTGCAGCTTGCCCCACTGCCAGGCCTTGTGATCGGCGCCCAATTGGCTGTCGCCAGTAGTGATGGCGGCGGCCAGGGTGCGGGCCAGGATCGCGGGTTTGTCTTCTTTTTGCGTGGTACGCGTGTCATCCCAGAACGGGCTGTCTTCACGGCCCAGCAGGTGGTCGGCGATGGCCGAGTAGGACAGGCTGGCGTTGCTGACGAAGGCTTTCCAACTGGCGCTGTTTTCCGGGCCGAGTTTGTCGAGGAAGATTTGCCGGGCGCTTTCTTGCAGGAACAGTTCATAGATCGCCGCGTCAGCCGAGGTGGTTGCCAGCCGACCATCGAAGGCCATCAGGCGCTCCAGTGCTTCGCGGGCCTTGGCGCGTTCCGCTGCCGGCAATGCATCAATGGCCTGCTTGAGGGGCTGGGCCATGCCCGGCGCCTGGAACATGTTCTTGAGCTTGGCGGCGAAGAGGGTGGTCTGGTCGTACTGCATGGCGATCAGGCTGCGGCTGTCATGCTTGCCGGCGTTGGCCAGTTGCGCCAGGCGTTCGCTGCGCTCCGGTGCATCCCAGGCATTGGACAGCTGCATGCCGTAGCCTCGCGGTGCAGTGCGCTGGTTGGCGGTGCCGATCCAGCCCTGGGCCGGGTCTTGGTCGTAAGGATGCAGCATCGCGTCGGCGTAGCCGTCCCAGTCAAAGCGCGTGTCCCAGCCCGGCGATGGCAGCAGGCCTTCGCCTTCGCGGCGGTTGGGGAAACGGCCGGTGACCTGCCAGCCGATGTTGCTGGCGTCGGCGAAGATCATGTTCAGGGCGATGGCGCGAATCTCGCGGGTAGCATCCGAGGCCTTGCCGGCGTTTTGTGCGCGGGACAGGTCGAAGAACGCATCCAGGCTCTTGTCGTCCTTGAAGTCGGCGGTTTGCAAGGCCAGGCCAAGACCGCTGGTGAGCGCCTGGCTGCTGTTGAGCAGAGCGCCGTGGCGGGTTTCGTACACCACTTCGCGAATCGAGCGCTGGCCCTTGATGAAGAAGGTTTCGTTACGCACGCCGGCCGGCAGCCATTTGCCGTTGTTCTCGTAGTACAACGCGCTGCCCTGGCGTTTGACCTTCTCCAGGAACAGGTCCTGGGTGTCGCCCTTGACCGCGCTCATGCTCCACGCGACCTTGCCGTTGAAACCCGACAGCAGGGTTGGCAGGCCGGCAATCGAAGCGCCGACGGCCTGGTATTTCGGCGCACGAATCTGCACGTAGTTCCAAGGCGACGGTGCTTGTGGCTGGGCGGCGATATCGTTGGCCAACAGGCTCTTGCCGCTGCGGCTGCGTTGCGGGCCAATGGCCCAGTTGCTTGAGGTGGTGACGCCCAGGGCGTTGAGGCTGCGCAATTGCTGGCCTACCGTTTCCAGCCCGGCGAGGCCGGTGATCTGGCTCAGGTTGACGCCTTTGAGCTTGTCGGCTTCGGCCAGCGGGATGGGTTCGTCCGGTGCGCTTGGGGTGAGCCAGGCGAGTTTGTCGACGCCGACCTTTTGCGCCAGCACTAGGGATGAAAGCTCCTCCTGCAAGTTGCTCGACTGGCTGAAATTGAGCAGGCAGAACAGCAGCGCCGAATCTTCCGGCTTCCAGTACTCGGGCTTGTAGCCGCTTTGGGTCAGGTCCGCCGGCAGCTTGTCGCGGTAGCGGAATAGGTAGGCGTTGACGCCTCGGGCATACACTTCAAAGAAGCGTTTGAGGCGTGGCGATGAGGCGTTGTACAACTCGCCAGCGCTTTTCTTGAGGTTGGCCGCCCGCATGAAGCGGTCGACGTCCAGCACTTGCGGCCCCGACATTTCCGCCAGACGGCCCTGGGCCAGCAGGCGCAGGGTGACCATCTGGGTGATGCGGTCGCTGGCGTGCACGTAACCGAGGCTGAACAGTGCGTCGTGGAAGGTGTTGCTTTCGATCAGCGGCATGCCTTGGGCATTGCGGCGCACCGACACATTCTGCGCCAAGCCCTTGATCGGCTGCACGCCAGCAACGGGCGGCAGGGTGTCCTGGGTGTTCTGGAGCTGGCAACCGGCCAGGCCCAAGGCACTGACCACCGCCGCGGCAACGCCGAATCGGGGAAGGAAATGTAAGAGGGCTGGCGAGGCCATGGCAAAGCTCCTGCGGGGGGTAGCGTCAGTAAAGGCGCTACGTTAGTGAGCGCGGCGAAACGACGCAAGCGGGAGTTTTGGCAATTGCGTGAGAACTTGAAACAGCCGCCCATCGAGGTGGAGCTGGTTTAAGGCTTTGTAGGAGCGAGCTTGCTCGCGAGAAACCCATAGGCGCCGCGTTTACTCAGAAAACGCGCGCTATCGTTGACGTTTTTCGCGAGCAAGCTCGCTCCTACTCGTGCGGTTTAAGCACCGTGGCACTTCTTGAATTTCTTCTCGCTGCCGCACGGGCAAGGATCGTTGCGACCTACGTCCTTCAACGCATTGCGCACCGGCTCCTGGTGAGCGTGGCCGCAGTTCGGGCCGTGAACATGGCCGTGGTCGTGATCATGGTGGGCATGATCATGATGGTCATGATCGTGGTTGCAGTCAGGACCATGGACATGGGGTTGCTGTGTCATCGATGTTGCTCCGGAATAAAATCGCCGGGGATTATCTCGCCATTGTGTGCCACCTGCACGTCATTACCGATGAATAATCCGGTTTTCAGTTCGCCCTCTAAACGATAAGGCACGGGCCGGTCGGGATTTTTCAGCATCTGCACCACCTCACGCACCTGTGGCCAGAGGTTGGTGCGCACCGAGACCTTGAAGAATTTATGACCGCGTGGCGGTACGGTCAGCCACTCGTTGGACTCGCCTTCAGTCAACACCAGATTGCCCAGGCTGACCTTGTAGACCAGGCCGCGCACCGTCAGGTCGGCGTCGTCGCGGTTGTCCACGCGAAAGTACAGCTTGAATTTCTGTTCCAGCAGCTTGGCCCGCACCACTTCGACCTTGACCAGGGAAACGTGGGGCGGCGGCGTGTCGTCTTCGAACCAGGACGCGCAGCCGGTCAGGCCCAGGGTCAACGCCAGCATCAAGCTATACATCCGAAGCATGGCGTTATCCCCGTCGAGTGATTAGA
Organism: Pseudomonas sp. L13; assembly: GCF_009935965.1. Classification (NCBI taxonomy): domain Bacteria; kingdom Pseudomonadati; phylum Pseudomonadota; class Gammaproteobacteria; order Pseudomonadales; family Pseudomonadaceae; genus Pseudomonas; species Pseudomonas sp. L13. The sequence goes on along the minus strand of NZ_QODJ01000078.1, from coordinate 18,443 downwards.
AGTAGCTGGAACAGCACTTCTTGAATTTCTGCCCACTGCCACACAAACAGGCATCGTTACGTCCGGCCTTCACTTCTACCGTAGGGTCGATGAAGTACCAGCGCCCCTCATTCTGTACGAAAGAAGACTGCTCGCGGTGACTATGTTCACCCGTAGCGTCATGCCAGCGCGCGGTAAAGGTGACAAAGGCGTGCTCAGGCTGGCCGCCGAACACCTCGGAGCTTTCCACCTCAAGGCCCAGCCAGGTGCTCTGGGCACTCCAGGCGGCAATGGCGTCGCGGTCCAGGCCGGCCTGTTGCGCAGGCAATGTAGTGGCGACCAGGTAATCGACCAGGCCCAGCACATAGGCGCTGTAGCGCGAGCGCATCAACGCGCTGGCGCAGGGGGCCGGGTGACCGGCGTGATAATGGCCGCAGCAGGCATCCAGCAGATTGCCACTGCCGCACGGGCAAATGGATGTACTCATCGGGTTACCACCAATACTTTCCGAAGTTTTCCGGGTTGGCCCAGAAGCGGGCGTTGAGCCAGTCCGGCACCTGTTTATAGTCAAGCAGATCATAGGTAAACAGCGTCAGTACCTGATCATCGCGTTGGAAGCGTTCACCGGCTTGCAGGGCCAGGGAGAAAAAGTCGGTGTCCTTCCAGTCGCAGGCGCCCAGGTCGGTCAGCACGGCGATGCGGCTGGCGTTGAGGTTACGAATGCCACCGAGCAGGGTCAGGCCTTGGGGTTTGGACAAGTGCTCCAGGCAGTCGACCACCAGCGCCAGGTCGAAGCGCTGCACCGCGAGGCTTTCCGGCAACGGCCCTGGCGGGGCATAGAACACCTCGGTATCCGGGTGCGCAGCTTTGAAGGCATCCAGCGCCGGAAATTGGCTGGCGCCCACTAATAACAGACGTTTTGGCCTGTGAAGGTCCAGCAGGGCCGCCAAGGCTTGTTGGGGCGTACGGGCAGAAATTCCAGCGGTCATTGCAGATCCTCGCGTCAAGACCGTAGAGACTAGCGCGGCTGGGCGCGTGGGCCTAGAGCGCGGCGGTCGATAGCCGCCGGGGGAGAACTGAAGTTTTTTGATCCTTCACTGGCAAATCGCCGGTAGAAGTCGTTACTGTGCGCTCAAAGAAAAATTTGAAAACACTCAGGAGCCCCATGATGCGTAAGGTTTTTCTGTTGGCCCTGTTGGTCAGCCCCGTTGCCCTGGCCCAGAGCGTCAGTGTCGAAACCAATTCGTTGATGCGCTTGCCCAGCAGTACCAGCGTGTTGCAGCTCGAGCGCCTGGACGTGGCGGACTACGGCACCTTGCTGATTCCGGCCACCATCAGCCAGGTCACGGTGGATGAGCTGCACTTGGGGCGCGACGCACGCATCACCATTGTGCCTGGCAATACCGCCTTGCAAATGCAGGTACGCGAGGCGCAGTTGGAGCACGGTAGCCAGATCACCTCACGGGGCGCCCCCGGCACCCACGAAAAACCCGCCAAGGCTGGGCGTGATCTGACCTTGCGCATTAACTCGCTGACTGCCGAAGCGCTGTCGGTGGATGCCCGTGGTGGCGCTGGAGCCCAAGGATATGCGGGCCTGGACGGTGCCAACGGCGTGGACCCGGGTTGCACTTGGGGTTCAGCCGGGCGCGGCTTTAATGGCGATAACGGCGGCGATGGCCGGCCAGGGGCAGCGGGCGCCCAGGTACGCCTGGAGTTGCCGCAGGAATTCCCGGCTGAACAGATCAAGGTCTGGGTCGATGGCGGGGCTGGAGGCCTGGCGGGTGTTGCAGGTAAACCCGGCAAGGGCGGGCAGTCCAAGGGCTGCGTGGTGTACCGCGCCGATGGCGGCGAAAAGGGCCGGCCAGGGTTGGAGGGGCAACCGGGGCCGGCTGGGCCTGCGGGGTCTGTGACTATCCAGCGGCTCTGATTCGCCTGGTCTTACGCCATCGCGGGCAAGCCCGGCTCCCACATGTGGAATGCATGCCAATGTGGGAGCCGGGCTTGCCCGCGATGGTGTCAGAAAAAATAGCTCAGAACATCGGCCGAGCCGAAGCCACCGCCACCACCACCAACCCGACAATCAAGTTAATCCCCACCAACTTGCGAATCTGCCCCAGCGCAGCCGCGCCCGCCGGCCAATCTTCAGCCGCCACCGCTGCCTTCAGCTCCGGGAATTTCAACGCCTGGATGCGGATAAACAGCGCCGTCATCACCAAGTACAAGCCCATCATCACCTGCACATAGCGCGGCGCGGTTTCAAAACCACTGAAGCGCAGGTGCAGCAACCCCATGCCGCTGATCGGCAAAAGCACCACCGCCACCCATACCCATACAAAAAAACGTTGAAACACATTTGCCCATAACTTGAGCCGGGCAGGGCCCTCAAGCGCCGCCATGGCGGCGGGGCGCAGGATCATCCAGGCGAAAAACATGCCGCCGACCCAGATCAAGGCGGCCAGTACATGCAGGGTATAAGCGAGGCTAAACGCGGTCATTGTGGTACTCCGTTCTGCGCGGGATTAATTAGCGGGGTATGATAGCGGCCGATCCGAACCACTGAAAATTTATCCAGCGTTTTTTGCGCCCGACTATCCATGATCAGCACTGAACTCAAAACCACGATCCAGGGCGCCTATTCGCGTTTTCTCGAAGCCAAAAGCTTGAAACCGCGCTACGGCCAACGCCTGATGATCGCCGAAGTGGCAAAAGTCCTCGGGGATATCGACACCGACGACGAAGGCCGCCGCGAGGGTGAGCCTGCGGTAGTAGCCGTCGAGGCCGGTACCGGTACCGGCAAGACCGTGGCCTACAGCCTGGCTGCGATCCCTACGGCCAAGGCTGCTGGCAAGCGCCTGGTGATCGCCACTGCTACCGTCGCGCTGCAAGAGCAGATTGTCTACAAAGACTTGCCCGACCTGATGCGCAACAGCGGCTTGAACTTCACCTTCGCCCTGGCCAAGGGCCGTGGCCGTTACATGTGCCTGTCCAAGCTCGACGTATTGCTGCAGGAAGGCCACGCCCAAACCGCCACCGCCTCCTTGTTCGAAGAAGAAGGCTTCAAGATCGAGGTGGATGAGGTCAGCCAGAAGCTGTTTACCAGCATGATCGAAAAGCTGGCCGGCAACAAATGGGACGGCGACCGCGATAGCTGGCCCACCGCCCTGGAAGATTCAGACTGGGCGCGCCTGACCACCGACCACAGCCAATGCACCAACCGCCATTGCCCCAACTTCGGCCAGTGCGCCTTCTACAAGGCGCGCGAAGGCATGGGCAAGGTAGATGTCATCGTCACCAACCACGACATGGTATTGGCTGACCTGGCCTTGGGTGGCGGTGCGGTACTGCCCGACCCACGCGACACCCTCTATGTGTTCGACGAAGGCCACCACCTGCCAGACAAGGCCATTGGCCATTTCGCCCATTACACCCGCTTGCGCTCCACGGCCGACTGGCTGGAAACCACCGCCAAGAACCTCACCAAGCTGCTCGCCCAGCACCCGTTGCCCGGCGACCTGGGCAAGTTGATCGAGCAAGTGCCGGAGCTGGCGCGCGAGATCAAGACCCAGCAGCAGTTCATGTTCAGCGCCTGCGAGCAGGTTGCGGACTTCAAGCCCGGTGAAGACGTCGAGGGCCGCGAGCGCCCGCGCCATCGTTTTGTCGGCGGTATGATCCCCGAGCACATGCGCGAAATGGGCATCGAGCTGAAGAAAGGCTTTTCACGCCTGACCGACCTGTTCACGCGCCTGACGGATTTGCTCAAGGAAGGCATGGATGGCGAGGTCAATATCGGCATCGCCAGCAACCAGGCCGAAGAGTGGTACCCCTTGTTCGGCAGTCTGCTGTCTCGTTCCCAAGGCAATTGGGAGCTGTGGACCGCCTTTACCGTCGAAGACCCGGAAGACAACCCGCCCATGGCCCGCTGGCTGACGCTGTCGGAAAGCGGTGCGCTGTTCGATATCGAGGTCAACGCCAGTCCGATTCTCGCCGCTGAAATGCTGCGCCGCAACCTGTGGAACGTCGCCTACGGCTGCCTGGTGACCTCGGCCACGCTGACAGCCCTGGGCACCTTTGACCGCTTCCGCATGCGTGCCGGCCTGCCGAAAAAGGCCGTCACCGCCGTGGTGCCCAGCCCGTTTCATCACGCTGATGCCGGCGTGCTGCGGGTGCCGGACCTCAAGGCCGACCCACGGGACGCGGCCGCGCACACGGCGGCGATCATTCGCGATCTGCCGTCGCTGGTGGAAGGCTCCCGCGGCACGCTGGTGCTGTTCTCGTCGCGCAAGCAGATGCAGGACGTGTTCGACGGCCTCGACCGCGATTGGCGCAAGCAGGTGTTTATCCAGGGCAACCTGTCCAAGCAGGAAACCCTGAACAAGCACAAGGCGCGGGTCGACGGTGGGGATTCCAGCGTGTTGTTCGGCCTGGCCAGTTTTGCCGAAGGCGTGGACTTGCCCGGCGCTTACTGCGAACACGTGGTGATCGCCAAGATCCCGTTCTCGGTGCCGGATGACCCGGTCGAGGCCGCACTGGCCGAATGGATCGAAGCCCGGGGTGGTAACCCGTTTATGGAAATTTCGGTGCCAGATGCTTCACTGAAGCTGGTACAGGCCTGCGGGCGGCTGCTGCGTACCGAAGAAGACCGCGGCACCATCACCTTGCTCGATCGGCGCCTGGTTACCCAGCGCTATGGCAAGGCGATCCTCAATGCCTTGCCGCCGTTCAGGCGCGAAATTTCTTAAGCCACTGTGGGCGAAATCGCCCACTGCGTGGTCTATCTCATCACTATTGTCAGGCCAGTCATCGGCCGTTTGGGAGAACCTTGTTCGTATGATTCGCACGCTGCCCGCTCTTTTTGCCCTGCTGTTCGCTGCGCCGTTGATGGCGGCGCCCGAGGGGCAACAAACGCTGTTCAACTTCGTCAGGCCTGCCGATGTGGTCAAGGTGGCGACCCAGGACGCCAGCCTGCCGCAATACAATGCCGAACAAACGCCCGAAGGCGAGGTGCTGCGCCGTATCACCTTCAACCCGGCTGCCGAGCCGAGCCTGGTGCTCAGCCCGCAGACCGGTACGTGGGACTGGTCGCAATCGAGCGCCATGAGCCTGCGTATCCAGAGCGCGATGAACTGGGCGCTGACCCTTTACGTCAAGGTGCAAAGCGCCGACGGCAAGACGCTCGTCAGCCGCATCGACCTGCCGGCCGGCCCGGCGCAGACGTTGCTCGTCCCGCTGCAAGCCAACTCACCCCTGAGCCAGGGCATGAAGGCCGGCCCGCCGATGCCGATGACTGTGGATGGCCAGCGGGTATTGCTGGCCGCCAGCGCCGGGGAGATCGACCGCAGCCAGGTCGTCTCGGTGACCCTGTCGATGCTCAAGCCCAATGCCGCCCAAAGTATCCTGCTGGAGCGCTTCGGCGTGCAGGACAGCGAGCCGGTATTGAAGGCCGCCTACACTGAACTGGTGGACGCCTATGGTCAGTCCACCCGTGCACGCTGGCCGGAAAAGGTCAGCAGCGACGAGCAGCTCAAGGCATCGGCCGCCAAGGAACAACAGCAGCTCAAGGCCTGGCTGGCCGAGCGGGACAAGTCCTCCCTGGACCAATACGGCGGCTGGAAAAAGGGCCCGGCCTTCGACGCCAGCGGTTTTTTTCGCACCCAGAAGCGCGACGGCCGCTGGTACCTGGTGACGCCGGACGGGCATCCGTTCTACTCCCTGGGGGTGAACACCGTGGCGCCGGACAACAGCCAGACCTACGTGGCGGGGCGCGAGTGGATGTTCGCGGCGCTGCCCAAGGCCGGCGAACCCTTTGACAAGTACTACGGCAGCGACGACAGCCGCACCGGCAATGGCGCCGGCGAAGGTCGCGGCTTTGGCTCGGGGCGGTGGTACGATTTCTATGGCGCCAACCTGCAACGCACTTACGGCGGTGATGCGTTGGACCAGCCACGCTGGGTTACCCATACCCTCGATCGCCTGCAAGCCTGGGGCTTCAATACCGTCGGCAACTGGAGCGATCCGGACCTGGCCACTGCCGACCGCGTGCCGTACACCTTGCCGCTGTCGATTGTTGGTGACTATGCCAGCATCAGCACCGGCTCCGACTGGTGGGGCGGCATGCCCGACCCGTTCGACCCGCGCTTTGCCATGGCCACCGAACGCGCTGTGGCCATCGCGGCCCGCGACTACCGCGACGACCCGTGGTTGATCGGCTTCTTTGCCGACAACGAATTGGCCTGGGCCGGCCCCGGCGACGATGCCAAATCCCGTTACGCCCTGGCCTACGGCACCCTGCGCATGACCACCGACGTGCCGGCCAAGCGCGCCTTCCTCAAGCAACTACGCGATAAATACCGCAATGAAGAGGGGCTTTCCAAAGCCTGGGGCATTCACCTGGCTGGTTGGGAGCTGATGGAAGACCCAGGCTTTGAGCCGCCGATGCCCAGCCCTGAACACCCGGAGATCGAAGCCGACTTCAAGTATTTCCAGAAGACCTTCGCCGATGCTTACTTCAAGACCATCTCCGACTCGCTGAAGTGGCACGCGCCCAACCAGCTGTTGCTGGGCGGTCGCTTTGCGGTGAGCACGCCGGAAGCGGTCGCATCGTGCGCGCAGTATTGCGATGTGCTGAGCTTCAATATGTATACCTTAAAGCCTCAGGATGGTTATGACTTCGCCGCGCTGCGTGCGCTGGACAAACCGGTACTGATCACCGAATTCAACTTTGGCTCTGCCGACCGTGGCCCGTTCTGGGGCGGCGTGACGCAACTGGCCCGCGAAGAAGACCGTGGCGCGGCTTACACCACCTTCCTTAAGCAGGCCGTGGCCGAGCCGTCGATTGTCGGGGTGCACTGGTTCCAGTACCTGGACCAGCCGGTCACCGGGCGTCTGCTGGATGGTGAAAACGGCCATTTCGGCCTGGTCGGCATCACCGATGTACCGTTCCAGGGCTTTGTCGAAACGGTGCGCAGGAGCAACCTGGCCGCGCTCGACCAACTGGGCCGTGAGGCGCAGAAAGCCAAGGCCACCCAAGCGACGCGTGAAAGTGACGCCGCCAAACCTGGGCGTGACGGCAAAGGCGCCGGGCAGGGCGCCGGGCACCCTGGCGGGCATGCTGGGAATGGGCATTGATTCATCGTTGACGGGTTCACAAAACCCACAATGGCTGAAAGAATGGCGGCCACTTTTCATGGTGTTTTGCGAGGGGAATTAGGTGCAGATTCAGGGTCATTACGAGCTGCAGTTCGAAGCGGTGCGCGAAGCCTTCGCCGCCCTGTTCGATGATCCTCAGGAGCGTGGTGCCGGGCTGTGCATACAGATCGGCGGGCAAACCGTCGTCGACCTGTGGGCCGGTACTGCCGACAAGGACGGTGCCGAGGCCTGGCACAGCGATACCATCGTCAACCTGTTCTCCTGCACCAAGACCTTCACGGCAGTGACTGCCCTGCAACTGGTGGCTGAAGGCAAGCTCAAGCTCGATGCGCCGGTGGCCGATTACTGGCCGGAGTTTGCCGCTGCTGGCAAGGAAGCGATCACGCTGCGCCAGTTGCTCTGCCACCAGGCTGGGCTGCCGGCCATCCGCGAAATGCTGCCCACCGAAGCCCTGTATGACTGGCAATTGATGGTCGATACCTTGGCGGCCGAAGCCCCTTGGTGGACCCCGGGCCAGGGCCATGGCTATGAGGCGATCACCTACGGCTGGCTGGTTGGCGAACTGTTGCGCCGCGCCGATGGGCGCGGGCCGGGGGAGTCGATCGTGGCGCGGGTGGCACGCCCATTGGGGCTGGACTTTCATGTGGGCCTGGCGGATGAAGAGTTTTATCGCGTCGCCCATATCGCGCGCAGCAAAGGCACTATGGGTGATGAAGCCGCGCAACGGTTACTTCAAGTAATGATGCGTGAGCCTGCGGCGATGACTACCCGTGCATTTGCCAACCCGCCGTCTATTCTGACCAGCACTAATAAGCCCGAATGGCGACGCATGCAGCAGCCTGCGGCGAATGGCCACGGTAATGCGCGCAGCCTGGCCGGGTTTTATAGTGGTTTGTTGGACGGTAGTTTGCTGGAAAGCGACATGCTCGAACAATTGACCCGCGAGCACAGTATCGGGCTGGATAAAACCTTATTGACCCAAACCCGCTTCGGGCTGGGCTGCATGTTGGATCAACCGCAGTTGCCCAATGCCACGTTCGGCCTTGGGCCCCGTGCATTCGGGCATCCCGGGGCAGGGGGCTCAGTCGGCTTTGCCGACCCTGAACATGATGTAGCCTTCGGTTTTGTGACTAATACCCTGGGGCCTTACGTACTTATGGACCCGCGTGCCCAGAAGTTGGTCGGAATATTGGCCGGTTGTCTATAAACCCCTTGCTGTTTCACAATTTTTTGTTACAAAGGCAAGTATAAAAAAGATGCTGAACGACATGTTGTAACTTGAATGTTCTTTTAGCGTCTGTTTAACGGGTCCCGCGACCCCCTGTTTTTTCTCATTTTGTGGATATCTCATGTTATCGAACAAGTCTTTGGCACTGGCGCTGTGCCTCACTATTACGGGTTGTGCACAAACTCCACAAAATGATGCCGAAGGTGGGCATTGGTGGTCATTTGGATCTGACAAAGCTGCAACCAAGGATCCAGTGGCTCAGACCGACGCCAAGCCGGATGCCAAGCCCGACGCCAAGCCGGCCGCGGGTGCCAAGCCTGTTGAACCTGTCGCCGCCGCAGCAGCGCCTGCCAAGGCTGACACCGGTTACAGCTGGTGGCCGTTCTCCACCAAGAGCGCCGAAGAAAAAGCTGCCGACGCCAAGGCTGACCTGAAAGCCGATCTCAAGGCGGCAACCCCGGCCTCGGACGCTGCGCCTGTCGTCGCCAAGACCGACAGCGAGCCGCGCTGGTGGTGGCCGTTCGAAAGCAAGCCAAAGCCGTTGGCCAAGGTCGATGTGACCAACGTACAAATGCCTGACCCGAAAATCACCCAAGCCTGGCTGGACGAATACGAACCACGCCTGCGTGCGGCCATCAAGGACAGCAACCTGCAACTTGAGCGCCGTGACAACACCCTGGTGGTGATTGCCCCGGTAGACGGTTCCTACAACCCCAAGCGCCCGGCCATGTTGCTGCCGGTGACCCTGGGCCCGTTCACCCGGGTGGCCAAGGCCGTTGAAGCTGACCCCAAGACCGCCGTACTGGTGCTGGGCCACGTTGATGCCACTGGCAGCGCTCCCGCCAGCCAGGCGTTGAGCAAGGAACGTGCGCAGTCCATTGCCTCGATTTTCAGCCTCAGTGGTCTGAAACAGGATCGCTTGATGCTGCGTGGCATGGGCGACCTTATGCCGCGTGCCGCCAACGACAGCAATCAGGGGCGTGCGCTGAACCGTCGCATGGAAATCATGTTCACTCAGCGTACAACGATGTTGGCACTGCTGAGCAAGTACAACTCGGGCAAGACCCCGCCCGTAGCTGAAATGGTCGCAGTGCAAAATGTGCCTGCGCCAGCACCGGCAGCTAAAGCGCCGGCCAAAAAGGCCACGGCCAAGAAAGCGGCGGCCAAGCCAGCGGCTAAAAAGGCTGCGGCCAAGCCGGCTGCCAAGAAGCCGGCGACTGCCAAAGCCAAGGCGGCACCTGCTTCGAACGACCAGGCGAAAAACTGAGCTGTTGAACCACAAGGATAAAGCCGCATGACCCAGGCACTGGCCGATATGCGCCGTGACTACACACGGGACGGTTTGAGCGAGGCCCAGGCCCCGGACGAGCCGTTTGCGTTGTTCCACCAATGGTTTGGCGATGCGGTGAAAACCGAACAGCCGCCAGTGGAGGCCAATGCCATGACGCTGGCGACGGTCGACCAGGACGGTCGCCCGCACTGCCGCATCCTGCTGCTCAAGGGCCTGGATGCACAGGGCTTTACCTTCTTTACCAACTATCAGAGCGCCAAGGGTGAACAACTCGCGGCGCGGCCGTTCGCGGCCATGACCTTCTTCTGGCCAACCCTGGAGCGCCAGGTACGCATTGAAGGGCGCGTGGTCAAGGTCACGCCTGAAGAGTCGGATGCTTATTACCAGGTGCGCCCATTGGGCAGCCGCCTGGGCGCTTGGGCTTCTCCGCAGAGCAAGGTCATTCGTGATCGCGAAGAGCTGCAGGCGCTGCTCGAGGCCACTGAAGAGCGTTTCAGCGATACCCAGCCCGATTGCCCCGAGCATTGGGGAGGGTACCGTTTACTGCCCGAGCGCATGGAGTTCTGGCAAGGCCGTGCCAGCCGCCTGCATGATCGCCTCAACTATCGTTTGCAAGACGGCCAATGGTCCCGCGAGCGCCTGGCGCCCTGAGCGTCACCTTTCGTCATCCCACCTGAATCAACACCGTTGCGTCGAAGTCTCTGTTCAAGAGACTTCGGGCGCTTTGGGCTGTGCGGCTACACTGATCAAGCCGGTTATGGCATCGTTGTGTACCCTGGCTTGGTTACCGTTCGTCGAGTTCTCTGGTGCTGGCAGTCTGTACTCAGGCTGAATGAAAGCAAGTTTCTGCCTGGCGCGCCGTGACACGCGCCAAGCCACAGCGTTTAATGAATACCTGTCCTTTGGAGTTGATGCTATGCGTAAGTCCGTTTTACTAGTTGCCTGCTTTACTACCCTGTCGTTGCTGTTGGGTGGCTGCGCCTCGAGTCTGACCGGCGACTCGTACTCTCGCGATGAGGCGCGTCGTGTACAAACCGTTCGCATGGGCACCATCGAATCCCTGCGTCCAGTGAAAATCGAAGGTACCAAAACCCCAATCGGCGGCGCTGCGGGCGCAGTCATCGGCGGCGTTGGCGGCAGCGCCATCGGTGGCGGCCGTGGCAGCATCGTCACTGCTGTGATCGGCGCAGTTGCGGGCGGCCTGCTGGGCTCGGCCACTGAAGAAGGCCTGACCCGCACCCAGGGCGTGGAAATCACCGTGCGTGAAGACGACGGCAGCATGCGCGCCTACGTACAAGCCGTGCAGGAAAATGAAATCTTCCGCATTGGCGACCGCGTACGCATCATGACCGTCGACGGTACCAGCCGCGTGACTCGCTAAGCCTTAAACTACAGGCGAAGAAAAACCCCAACCGGGTGACCGGTTGGGGTTTTTTTTGTAGGAGCGAGCTTGCTCGCGAAAAACGTAACGATAACGCGTGCTCACTGAATGAACGCGGCGCCTGTAAGTTTTTCGCGAGCAAGCTCGCTCCTACTTCAATTATGCAACGACGGCTTTCTTGCGACTCGCCATCGCCGTCACCGCATACCCGATAAAGGCCGCCAGGATCGACCCGGTCAGAATCCCCATGCGATCTTCCCCGGCAAACTCACTGGCGCCTGGCACAAACGCCAGGGAGCCGACGAACAGGCTCATGGTGAAGCCGATCCCGCACAGGATCGCTACGCCCAATACCTGGCCCCAATTGGCGCCGCTGGGCAGTGAGGCGATGCCGGTCTTGATCGCCAGCCAGGTGAGGCCGAACACACCGACGGTCTTGCCGATCAACAGGCCAGCAGCGATGCCCATGGGCACGGAGTGGGTGAAGCTCTCCAGGCTGACGCCAGTCAGAGAGACCCCGGCATTGGCGAACGCGAACAGCGGCAGGATGGCGTAGGCCACCCACGGGTGCAGGGCGTGTTCCAGGCTCAGCAGCGGTGAGGTTTCGGCATTCTTGGTGCGCAGTGGAATGCAGAACGCCAGGGTTACACCCGCCAACGTTGCATGTACACCGCTCTTGAGCACGCACACCCACAGGATCAGGCCGATGATCATATACGGCCCCAGCTTGATCACGCCCAGGCGGTTCATCGCAATCAGCGCAATCAAACACGCCCCCGCGCCCGCCAGGGATGCGGTGGACAAGTCAGCGGAATAGAACAGGGCAATGACGATGATGGCCCCAAGGTCATCAATAATCGCCAGGGTCATCAGGAACAGCTTCAGCGACACCGGTACGCGCTTGCCCAGCAGGGCCAGAACCCCCAGCGCAAAGGCAATGTCGGTGGCCATAGGAATCGCCCAACCAGCCAGGGCGGCGGGGTTGTCCTTGTTCAGCGCCCAATAGATCAGCGCCGGCACCACCATGCCGCCGATGGCCGCTGCGCCAGGCAGCACCACTTGGGAAGGCTTGGACAGGTGGCCATCCAAAAGCTCGCGCTTGACCTCCAGGCCGATCAGCAGGAAAAACAGGGCCATCAGGCCATCGTTGATCCATAGCAGCGCCGGCTTGGCGATTTTCAGCGCGCCAACCTGTGCAACCACTGGCGTGTCGAGAAAGGCGTTGTACAGGTGCGACAACGGTGAGTTGTTGATAATCAGCGCCAAGGCGGCAGCGGCGATCAACAACAGGCCACTGGCGGCTTCCAGCTGGAAGAAACGGGTGAAAGTGCTACGCAGAGGCAAGGGATGCTCTCCAATCCAGGTTCAATAGATGGGTACCCTAACCCGTACCGTTAGTTGTTAAAACAAAAGTTATATTCTTATTTGTTATAAGAGATGGCCCCGGACATCGGTGAGCCAAAGACTAGCAATTGTGTGTCCAATTGCGTCGTCACTGTATCTGTGTGGAGTGTAGGAAACATCTTAAGATCACCGCTGAAAACCTTTAGAGAAGCCACCATGAGCGACCACCGTACCTGGGCCCGAGAAGCCATTCGCATCATTGAAGCGGACTTCCAGCGCAGCGCCGATACCCACCTGATCCCGCTGCCATTACCGGGTTTGCCAGGCATCGAGTTGTACTTCAAGGATGAGTCCAGCCACCCCACTGGCAGCTTGAAACACCGGTTGGCGCGCTCGCTGTTTCTGTATGCGCTATGCAATGGCTGGCTCAAGCCGGGCGCCCCCGTTATCGAAGCGTCCAGTGGCTCCACGGCAATCTCGGAAGCCTACTTCGCGCGCTTGCTCGGCTTGCCGTTTATTGCCGTCATGCCCGCAACTACGTCTCAAGAGAAGATCGCCCAAATTGCCTTCTACGGGGGCAAAAGCCATCTGGTCCAGGACCCGACGCAGATCTACGCCGAATCCGAACGCCTGGCCCAGGAAAGCGGTGGTCACTTCATGGACCAGTTCACCTACGCCGAACGTGCCACCGATTGGCGAGCGAACAACAATATTGCCGAGTCGATCTTCCAGCAGATGCGCTTTGAACAGCACCCGGAGCCGAGTTGGTTGATTTCCAGCCCTGGCACCGGTGGCACCACCGCGACCCTGGGCCGCTACGTGCGTTATCGCCAGCATTGCACCCGCGTGTTGTGTGCCGATGCCGAACGCTCGGTGTTCTTCGACTTCTACCAAAGCGGTGACGCGAGCCTGCGCCTGGACTGTGGCTCACGGATTGAAGGGATTGGTCGGCCTCGGGTGGAGGCATCGTTTCTGCCGGCGGTGATTGATGCCATGGTCAAGGTGCCAGATGCATTGTCCCTGGCGGCCATGCATTACCTGGCGCAGCGTTTGGGGCGACGGGTTGGTGGTTCCAGCGGGACCAACTTGATCGGTGCGCTGATGGCGGCGCAACAGATGAAAGTGGCAGGGGCGTCGGGGTCGATTGTCGCGATCTTGTGCGATGGCGGAGAGCGTTATGCCACGACCTATTATGATCAAGCGTGGCTGGCGGGGCAGGGCTATGAGCTGGAGGGTTTGATCGCGGCTGTAGCAGCAAGTGTCGAACGCGGTGAAGCGCTACCCGATAGCATCCTGCGCGCCAATATCTGACACCCTGCGAAACAGTGTGGGAGCTGGCTCCCACCTTTGAATGTATTCACACATTAAATTCTGTAAACCCGTTCAGCTGTGGGAGCTTGCCCGCGAACAGGCCCTCCCAGTCGATACACCTCTAACTCTCCTGCGCTCTGTAGGCCCCCGGCGTCAACCCCGTCCACTTCTTGAACGCCCGATGAAACGCCGACGGTTCGGAAAACCCCAACTGTTCGGCGATCTCCTGCAAAGACAAATCCGCCCGCCCCAAGTGGTAAATGGCGATATCCCGGCGTAACTCATCCTTCAATGCCTGAAAACTCGTGCCTTCTTCGCGCAGATGCCGGCGCAGGGTCTGTGGACTGATGTGCAAGTGCTGGGCGACGGCATCCAGGTCTGGCCAGGGTGTGCGGTCGCGGCTTAGCAGGCGGCGCAGCTGGCTGCTCAGGCTGTCGCCTTCATCCGGCCGGGATAACAAGTCGGCAGGGGAGCGCTGCAAGAAGTGCTTGAGGGTGCGTTCATCCTGCAACAGCGGCAGGCTCAGGTAGCGGCTGGGAAACACCAGGCTGCTGGTCGGCGCACCGAACACCTGGGGGCAGGGGAACAGCAGGTCGTATTCACCGGCATGGGCCGGCATCGGGTAACTGAAGGTGGCCTGCTGCAGCCGGATACGCTGGCCGATCAACCAACTGCCCAGGCGATGCCAGATCACCAGCAGGCATTCACTGAGAAAGTGGTCCGGGTCCCATAGCTGCGAGTCGTCCAGGCTCAGGCGCGCCATGTCGCCTTCTTTGGTCAGCTGCCAGCGCGGGCCTTGCGGGAACAGGCTATAAAACAATAAGCCGCGCTCCAGCGCCTTCTCCAGCGTACGGCAATGAATCAGCGCGTGGCACATCATGGCAAAAGTGCCACGTTTGCTCGGCTCTTCGGCAAACCCCAGGTATTCGTCATCCAGCCCCAGCCAGAGCATTTGCAACAAGCGGGTAAATTGCTCTGGAGCGATGCGGGCGCGGGGCTCGGTCAGCAGTTCCGGGGTAATGCCCACCTGCTGCAACACCCCCGAGTAGTCAAAACCGACTCGGCGCGCACCGCCGAGGGCTGCTCGGGCGTAATGGCTGGCGATGGTACGTTCACGCATGCAAGGGCCTCATCCATGGAGTGGCGGATGGTAGCCATCACCCGGCGGGGCGACAAGGCGGATATCCGCCAAATTGTAGGACGAGACAGGGTGGGTGGGCGGAAATCCGCCACCTTGTTGCGCGCCTCGGAGTCGCCCGTAAACCCCAAGCCCTGATGTCTAAAGGCCTTCAGCGCGTTTAAGCAAAGTGGCACGCTGTTTGCGATAGGGATTACAGCGCAGGCTTGTTCCTACAGGCTTGGCAAACAACAAATCCCTCCAGTGCAGGAGGGTTCGCAATTCAAGTGCCGTGGGCAATGGCGGATATTTGCCACACGGGACGATTGAGGAACTTTGCAATGACGACTCGTCAGCCACTCTACAAATCCCTGTATTTCCAGGTGATCGTCGCAATCGTTATCGGTATCTTGCTCGGCCACTTCTACCCGCAGACCGGCGTGGCCCTCAAGCCACTGGGTGACGGCTTTATCAAGCTGATCAAAATGGTCATCGCCCCGATCATCTTCTGTACCGTGGTCAGCGGCATCGCTGGCATGCAAAGCATGAAGTCGGTCGGCAAGACCGGCGGCTACGCGCTGCTCTACTTCGAAATCGTTTCCACCATCGCCCTGCTGATTGGCCTGGTCGTGGTCAACGTGGTGCAGCCGGGCGCCGGCATGCACATCGACGTCGCTACCCTGGATGCGTCGAAAGTCGCGGCCTATGTCACTGCCGGGGCGGACCAGAGCATCGTTGGCTTCTTGCTCAATGTGATCCCGAACACCATCGTCGGCGCCTTCGCCAACGGCGACATCCTGCAAGTGCTGATGTTCTCGGTGATCTTCGGTTTCGCCCTGCACCGCCTGGGTGCCTACGGCAAGCCGGTGCTGGACTTCATCGATCGCTTCGCCCACGTGATGTTCAACATCATCAACATGATCATGAAGCTCGCGCCAATCGGTGCCCTGGGCGCCATGGCGTTCACCATCGGCGCCTACGGTGTCGGTTCGCTGGTGCAGTTGGGCCAGTTGATGATCTGCTTCTACATCACCTGCATCCTGTTCGTGGTGCTGGTGCTGGGCGCTATCTGCCGCGCTCACGGTTTCAGCGTGTTGAAGCTGATCCGCTACATCCGTGAGGAACTGCTGATCGTACTGGGCACGTCTTCTTCGGAATCCGCACTGCCACGCATGCTGATCAAGATGGAGCGTCTGGGCGCGAAGAAGTCCGTGGTCGGCCTGGTGATTCCAACCGGTTACTCCTTCAACCTCGACGGTACGTCGATCTACCTGACCATGGCGGCCGTGTTCATCGCCCAGGCGACCGACACCCACATGGACATCACTCACCAGATCACCCTGCTGCTGGTGCTGCTGCTGTCGTCCAAAGGTGCTGCTGGCGTGACCGGTTCGGGTTTCATTGTACTGGCCGCTACCCTGTCGGCCGTTGGCCACCTGCCGGTTGCCGGCCTGGCGCTGATCCTGGGTATCGACCGCTTCATGTCCGAAGCCCGTGCCCTGACCAACCTGGTGGGTAACGCAGTTGCCACCATCGTTGTGGCCAAGTGGGTCAAGGAACTGGACACCGACAAGCTGCAAAGCGAGCTGGCGTCTGGCGGTACCGGTATCTCCGAAACCCGCGAGCTCGATGACCTGGGCGTGGCTGAAGGCCCGGCGCCTGTCGTCAAGTAAGTGGCTGCTGGCGTGAACTGACGCCAACGCTATCCGCAAACGCCCCGACTGGTTCGGGGCGTTTGCGTTTCTGGCGGGATGCTACGGATATTTTTGGTTTACAGTGAGCGCGACAGTACTTACCGGAGGCCTGATGGACAGTGTGGATCTGAACGTCCTGCGCAGCGTGCTGCAATGGCGCCGCGCCGGGCAGCGCGTGATGTTGTACAGCGTGGTGCAAACCTGGGGCAGCGCGCCGCGCCCGCCAGGAGCAATGCTGGCCCTGCGCGGTGATGGTGTGGTGATTGGTTCGGTGTCGGGCGGTTGCATCGAGGATGACTTGATCGCGCGCCTGCAGGACGGCCGCTTGCCTGCTGACGGCCCGCCCGTGCAGTTGGTGACCTACGGCGTCACTCGCGACGAGGCGGCACGTTTTGGCCTGCCCTGCGGCGGCACCCTGCGGCTCACCGAGGAGCGCGTGGAAGAGTGGGGTTGGGTCGAAGCGCTGCTGGCGCGTTGTGAAGATCACCAGATTGTCGCTCGCGAGCTGAACCTGGCCACCGGCGAAGTGACCTTGAGCGCCGCCAGCAAGACTGACGTGGTGAGCTTCGACGGCGAACGCTTGCGCGCCATCTACGGCCCGCGCTGGCGCCTGCTGCTGATCGGCGCCGGGCAGCTGTCGCGCTACGTAGCGGAAATGGCGCGCCTGCTGGATTTCGAAGTACTGATCTGCGACCCCCGCGAAGAGTTCGTCTACGGCTGGGAAGACCAGCATGGCCGCTTTGTGCCGGGCATGCCCGACGAGGCGGTGTTGAATATTCATACCGATGAACGCACGGCCATTGTCTGCCTCACCCACGATCCACGTCTGGATGACATGGCGTTGCTGACGGCGCTGAACTCCACGGCGTTCTATATCGGCGCCCTGGGTTCGCGGGTCAATACCCAGAAACGTCGGGAGAACCTGGCCGCGCTGGGCCTGTCGGCGGACGCCATCGCGCGTCTGCACGGGCCGATCGGCCTGCACATCGGCAGCCATACGCCGGCGGAAATTGCGCTGTCGCTGATGGCGGAAATTGTTGCGATCAAGAACGGGGTGGCACCGATGCAGAAAAAGCCGTTGGCAGTGGTGGCCCAGTGACGGTGACCGCAATTGTGCTGGCGGCGGGGCAGGGCAGTCGTTTTCGTGCCGAAGCCGGAGCTGATCAAGACAAGTTGCTCGCCGCTTGTGTGGGGCTGGATGGCGTTAGTCGGCCGGTCATTGAGCAGGTGCTGGCGAATCTGCCGGCGACGCTTGTTGAACGCTGGGTGGTGACCTTGCCGGAGCGCCGTGAGGTGATTCGGTTGGCTGAGGCGCATGGTTGCAAGGTCCTGCTGTTGGAGTCGGCCGGGATGGGCGACAGCATTGCCGCAGCTGTTGCCGCCAGCGCTTCGTCAGAGGGCTGGCTAGTGGTGCTGGGGGATATGCCGTTTATTCGATCCGCGACGGTTGAGCGTGTGCTGGCCGATCCGGGAAGCATCACTGTGCCGGTGCATGCCGGGCAGTATGGGCATCCGGTGGCTTTTGCGCGTGTATGTGGGCCTGCATTGATGGCGTTGACCGGGGACCGTGGCGCGAAGCCTTTGTTTGCGCAAGCGCAGGTGCGGGGCGTGCAGGTGGATGATCCTGGCGTGCTGTGGGATGTGGATGTGCCGCAACGGTTGAATTTTACCGCAGGTTAAGTGTGGGTGTTGGCTTGCCTGTGATAGCCATAGGTATCTACACAATTTAGAGCCGGCGCTGGACCTGTGGCGAGGGAGCTTGCTCCCGTGACGGCCTGATAGCTGGCGCTTATCTACCTGACACGCGACCATCCAAATGTGGGAGCTGGCTTGCCTGCGATGGCGGCCTGACAGTCAACACAGCTGAATTGTGTGCATATCCATTGCTGCGGTAACGGCCACTTAGGGTTCCGCCCTGACGGCGGCTCACTTTGCAAAAGCGGCAAAGTAAG
>NZ_QODJ01000077.1:0-22837 GCF_009935965.1 Pseudomonas sp. L13 | reverse complement strand
CTTCGATGAACTGAAGCAACTTGCTGTCGATAACTGCGTAACTCATTGTTTACCAAGGAGTTTTCCGTTTCGACTGCACCGGAAGTGGGGGGAATTATAGACAGATATAATTCGCCGTCAACCCAATTATTCGGTTTTTCTATCAAAAACCTCAAAAACCCGCCACTTCCACTATATAGATAGCTACGAGTCAGTTTTTGCGCAATATATTGCTCATGCACTGACAGTTAAGCATCATAGCGCCACGTATTTATCGATCATGACTTCGGAAGAACCCCCGCAATGACCACCCCTCCTCGCAGCCTGGCATCCACATTGTTTCCGATCGGCCTGCTATTAATTGCCATGGCGTCTATCCAATCCGGGGCGTCATTGGCCAAAAGCATGTTCCCTATCGTCGGCGCACAGGGCACCACCGCCCTGCGTCTGATTTTCGCGAGTGTGATCATGCTGGTGCTATTACGCCCATGGCGCGCCACGCTGACGGCCAAGTCCCTGCGCACGGTGATCATTTACGGGATGGCGCTGGGCGGCATGAACTTCCTCTTCTATATGTCCCTTCGCACCGTACCGCTGGGGATCGCCGTAGCACTGGAATTCACAGGCCCGCTTGCCGTCGCTATTTATGCCTCACGCCGAGCTGTCGACTTCCTGTGGATTGCCCTGGCAATCATCGGCCTGCTGCTGTTGATTCCGATGGGCGAGGCCAGTAGCGGTATCGACTGGGTCGGCGCGGCTTACGCGCTGGGCGCAGGCGGATGCTGGGCCCTCTATATCTTGTTTGGCCAAAAGGCTGGGAACGACAATGGTGTTCAGACCGCCGCACTCGGCGTGATAATTGCCGCCCTGTTCGTCGCACCGATCGGCATCGTGCATGCTGGCGCCGCGCTGCTGACCCCCGCCCTGATCCCTATCGCCATCGGCGTCGCGATTCTTTCCACGGCCTTGCCCTACACGTTGGAGATGGTTGCACTCACGCGCCTTCCCGCCCGCACGTTCGGCACGCTCATGAGCATCGAACCGGCGTTCGGCGCCCTTTCCGGCCTGTTCTTTCTGCATGAGCATTTATCCCTGGCCCAATGGCTGGCCATCACCTGCATTATCCTGGCTTCGGTAGGCGCCACGTTGACGATGCGCAACGAATCCAAACCGCTGGTGCCCGCCGACTGATCATCTTTGAAGCCAGCGCTGGTATTTGCCGCTCATTTAGGCCATGTTTAGGCCGTAACCGAATGTCATTCATGGAGAATTTCGACACGGACAGCATGAACGCTTCGCTCGAGAGCGAGTAAAGCGGCTCTGTTTTTTTGCAGGGCGGCTATTAAGGATGGGAATGAAACGAATTTTGATACTGTTGCTGGTTGTGGGCATCGCTGGCTGTGCTGCAACCACAAAAACAGAAGTGAAACGGGGAAAAAAAGGGCTGCATATCAACTGTTCGGGCCTGTCCTCCTCTTGGGACCAGTGCTACACCAGTGCAGCCAACTCATGCGGCGCCAAGGGCTACCGGGTGATCGCCAAATCCGGCGATAACTCCGAGGAGCCTGGGGACTACCCCTTCGGTCTCAACCCTGCCGGCTATACCAGCCGTAGCATGATCGTCATCTGCAAATAGTTGCCCGAGCAGTCTGTCCTGACTGCTCATCTTAAATCCCGGCCATTTGCGGCATGAAGGCTAAACTCCTGCTCGACCATCGAGCCAATGGAGTTCCCATGCCGCACAACAAGAAAATCGTATTAGTCGTGGGTGCCGGTGACGCAACCGGCGGCGCCATAGCCAAACGCTTTGCCCGCGAAGGCTACATCGCCTGCGTCACCCGTCGCAGCGCCGAAAAACTGCAGCCCCTGGTAGACAGCATTCAGTCAGCCGGCGGTGAAGCTCATGGCTTTGCCTGTGATGCACGTAAAGAAGAAGACGTGATCGCACTGGTCGAGCAAATCGAAACCGAACTGGGGCCTATTGAAGCGTTCGTCTTCAACATCGGCGCCAATGTGCCTTGCAGCATTCTGGAAGAAACCGCGCGCAAGTACTTCAAGATCTGGGAGATGGCGTGCTTCTCCGGCTTCCTGAACGCACGGGAAGTCGCCAAGCGCATGGTCACGCGCAACCGCGGCACTATCCTGTTCACCGGTGCCACCGCCGGCTTGCGCGGAAGCGCCGGGTTTGCGGCCTTCGCCGGCGCCAAACACGGGATACGCGCCCTGGCACAAAGCATGGCGCGGGAGTTGGGCCCGATGAACATCCATGTCGCCCATGTGGTGGTCGACGGTGCCATCGATACCGACTTCATTCGCGAGAATTTCCCGCAAAAGTACGCCCTCAAGGATCAGGACGCCCTCCTCAACCCTGACCATATTGCCGACAACTACTGGTTCCTGCACAACCAGCCAAGGGACGCCTGGACGTTCGAACTGGACCTGCGCCCCTGGAACGAAACCTGGTGACTCCCTCTATAACAATAAGCAGTGAGTACAGACCATGAGTAAAACCCTAGAGTTTTTCTTTGATCTCGGCAGCCCCGCCACTTACCTGGCCTATACCCAGTTGCCGGCGCTGTGTGCCCAAACCGACGCACAGGTGGTGTATCAACCGATGCTATTGGGCGGTGTTTTCAAGGCCACGGGCAATGCCTCGCCAATCACGGTGCCCGCCAAGGGTCGCTACATGCTCGATGACCTGGCGCGTTACGCCAAACGCTACAACGTGCCGCTCAGGTTCAACCCGCACTTTCCCATCAATACCTTGTTGCTGATGCGCGCTGTCACCGGCATTCAAATTCACCAGCCTGAGCGTTTTCTCGACTTCATCGACTGCCTGTTCCGCGCACTCTGGGTGGAAGGCCATCATCTGGGCGACCCAGAGGTCGTGGCCAATGTGCTCACCGAACAGGGGTTCGATCCCGAGCAGGTACTGGCCCTGTCAAACGATGCAGCCGTCAAGGACGCTCTCAAGGACAAAACCGAACAAGCCATTAAGCGCGGCGTGTTCGGCGCTCCCAGTTTCTTTGTAGGAAACCAGCTGTTCTTCGGCCAGGACCGTCTGGACTTTGTGCGTGAAGCCCTCAGCTAGATGTCGATTGCAGCCGGCATGCCCCGGCTGCATCCGATCAAATCGCCGCAGTGCGCACCTGCAACCATTCAAGGGCTGCACCATCGAGCAGCGGGCTCAAACGCTCACGCACCTGGGCGTGATACGCGTTGAGCCAATCACGCTCATCCGCCGTCAGCAACGACGGCTCCAGGCAGCGGGTATCAATCGGGCACAGGGTCAGGGTTTCGAACTTGAGGAATTCGCCAAACTCGGTCTTGTCCGCTTCCCGGTTCAACACCAGGTTCTCGATGCGCACGCCCCAACGACCAGGGCGATAAGTACCCGGCTCAATTGACGTAATCATCCCTGGCTGCATCGCCGTTTGTGGCGCTGCAGCGGCTTGATAGGCAATCACCTGCGGGCCCTCATGCACGTTGAGGAAATACCCTACGCCGTGGCCTGTACCGTGACCGTAGTCCACGCCTTCTGCCCAGATCGGCGCCCGGGCAATGGCATCCAGCAACGGTGAAAGAATGCCCTTGGGGAACTGCGCACGGGACAGGGCAATCACGCCCTTGAGTACCCGCGTGCAATCGCGCTTTTGTTCCTCACTCGGTGTACCGATGGGCACCATCCGCGTGATGTCCGTGGTTCCGCCCAGGTACTGGCCGCCCGAGTCGATCAACAGCAAGCCATCACCTTCGATCAGCGCATGCTCTTCTTCGGTGGCGTGGTAATGCGGCATCGCGCCGTTGGCATTGAAGGCGGCAATGGTGTTGAAGCTCAGGGACACATAGCCTGGGCGACGGGTACGCGCCGCGGTCAGGTGTTCGTCAATCGTCAGTTCGGTAATGCGCTCGCGGCCCAGGGCACTGTCGAGCCAGGCAAAGAATTCGCACAGCGCCGCACCATCCTGCTCCATGGCTTGGCGGATATGTTCCGCGTCTGCCAGACTCTTGCGGGATTTTGCCAGTGTGGTGGGGTTGAGGCTTTCAACCAGCTTGACGCCCGCGTCGAGGTTTTCCAGCAAGCCGGCAGTGACGCGGGCGGGGTCCACTTGCAAGCTTGCACCCGCCGGTACCGCTCGCAGCGCGTGCGCCACCTCGCTGTAATCACGCAGGGTCACGCCATCCTGCTCAAGCACCGCCCGCAGTTGCGCATCGACCTTGCCCAACGCCACAAACAAAGTCGCCTGCTGTTGATTGATCAAGGCAAAGGACACAAACACCGGATTGAACGACACATCAGCGCCGCGCAGGTTGAATAGCCAGGCGATGTCATCCAGCGTCGCGATGAAATGCCAGTCGGCGCCCTTGTCTTTCAAACTGGCACGCAAGGCGGTCAGTTTTTCGCCACGACTGACGGTGGCCTGGGGCGGCAGATGCTGATAGATGGGCTGGTTCGGCAGCGCCGGGCGGTCTTGCCAGACTTCATTGAGTACATCGATATCGGTACGCAGACGCGCGCCACGCTCGGCCAACTTGCCACCCAGGGTGCGTGCCGAGGCCACGGCCATGACCGCACCGTCCACCGCCACCACGCCACCCTCAGGGGTTTGCTCCGCCAGCCACTCCAGCGGCCCAGGCTGACCCGGTTGCAGCTTTACCAGCTCGATACCGCTGCCCTTGAGTTCCTTGGTCGCCTGTTCCCAGTAACGGCTGTCCGCCCAGACCCCGGCAAATTCCGCCGTGACGATCAGGGTGCCCACCGAACCATGAAAGCCGGACAACCACTGACGCCCTTGCCAGTAACCCGGCAAATATTCGGACAGGTGCGGGTCCGCCGATGGCACCAGCAGGGCATGAATGCCTTCGCGGCGCATCAGTTCACGGGTGTGCGCCAGGCGCTGGGGAACCGTTCCATGGGTCAAAGGCTGCGTACTCATTGTGTCTCCTGCTAACCACTAATAATTGTTATGTGTTGCGAATGATAAATCAGACCGCCCAGAATGCCGGCGCGCTCGCCAACGCGGCCTTGATCAACTGCGCGGCCTGGTCGATATCCTCTTCGGTGGTGAACCGACCCAGGCTCAAGCGAATCGTGCGAGCGGCACTGCGGGCATCATGCCCCAAGGCCAGGAGCACATGGGACGGCGCATTGCTGGCCGAATTGCACGCTGAAGTCGCAGAAAAGGCAATGCCTGCACTCAATGCGGCTGAATTGAATTCGCCTTCGCTGAAGGTAAGGCTCAAGGTATGCGCAATACGCTGGGTTGGGCTGCCATTAAGACGCAACCCGGCTACCGACGCCAACTGGTCCAGCAAGCGCTGGCGCAGCGCGACAATCGTGGCCTTCTCATCGGCGAAAGACGCTGCCGCCAGGGCAAACGCCGTGCCCATGCCGGCAATCTGATGGGTCGCCAGGGTGCCGGAGCGCAAACCGCCTTCATGGCCACCCCCGTGAATCTGCGCCAATACCTTCTGCTGCGCTCGCGGCCCGACATATAACGCGCCGATGCCCTTGGGTCCATACAGTTTGTGAGCAGAGAACGACATCAGGTCCACCGGCCACTGGGCCAGGTCGATAGCCACTTTGCCTGCCCCTTGCGCCGCGTCCACATGGAACAACGCGCCCTGCTCACGCACCCGCGCGCCAATGGCCGGGATGTCGTTGAGGGTTCCCAGTTCGTTGTTGACCAGCATCAGCGAGACCAGAAAGGTGTCCTCGCGCAAGGCTTCGCTGACCGCCTCGACGCTGATCAAGCCGTCTGCATCCGGTACCAGGTAAGTCACTGCCACTCCGGCTTCCTGCAATTGCCGCGCGGTGTCCAGCGTGGCCTTGTGTTCGATCTGGCTAGTGATGATATGCCCACCCGTCACACCACGGGCCTGGGCCACGCCCTTGAGCGCAAGGTTGTTGGATTCCGTGGCACCGGAGGTCCAGACGATCTGCTCGGCCTGCGCCCCCACCAACTCGGCCACCTGGCGACGCGCCTGTTCAACCTTCTGCCTAGCCGCTTGGCCGAATGCATGGGAACTGGACGCTGGGTTGCCGAAGTGAGCGTTGAAACCCAGACACTCGACCATCACCTGGATAACTCGCTCATCCACCGGCGTGGTGGCGGCGTAGTCGAAATACAACGGACGTTTATTCATGAGGTTAAAACTCGCAGAGCGTATTCCCAAGAGCAGCGTCTCGGGGGGCATCGATCAGAACAGAGGTCGTCAGGTTTAACCGATCGAATGCCATTAAAGAAGGTAACTTTATTTAAATGTGCGTAGGAACGCTCCTGGAATTGAGCTTAACAGGCTGAAGTAGCCCCATGGCAAACAAAAAGCCCGAGGTTCCTTATGGGAAACCTCGGGCTTTTTGCTGTAAGAAGCGCGCTCAACTGGGGCGGCCATGCAGGACCACGCTGCGCTCGGCGTTCATTTCGCCCTGGCGATCAAAACCGAAAGGCTGCTTTGGCTGACCAAGCAACGCGGCACGCTGGCGTTGATAGTCGTCAAACGACAAGCCGCGACGGCCCAGGGCCTCCAGGGCCAACTGCTTGGTTTCCTCGGCCGTATAGGGACGCAACTCCGGGGAAGGCTGGGTCGCACAACCCGCAAGGACAGAGGTGACAAGTAAAAAGGAAACAGCGAGGAAACGGTTCATGGCGATGGCCCTGCGAAGGTGGTTTCGAGTCAATGAACACAGGCTACTCCCGGCCCTTCTCGCTGAAAAATCATCGTCCGTGATAGTCGCTATCACGCGTATCGGCGCCTACGGCGGGAACGCCTCCATATTCACTTAAGTTCTATAAATATAGAAACACCTTCATTTACGAATTAAGACGCTACCTCTATAAAGACCTTGCGCGCAGCCCGCTGCCCATCAGGCAACAGCCCTTCAACAAAGCCCGAATTCCCTATGAGAGGTCACCATGCAGCTGTTCACCCTGCCGCCCTCGCCTGCCCTAGCCACCTCGATCCGCGCCACAGCCCAGGTCTTCGAAGACCCAAAGTCCCAGGCCCTGCTCGACCATATCCAGCAAGTGGCCCCCAGCGAAGCCAGCGTGCTGATCATTGGCGAAACCGGCACCGGCAAAGAACTTGTTGCGCGGCATATCCATCACCTCAGTACGCGGCGCAACCAGCCCTTCGTGGCGGTGAACTGCGGGGCCTTTTCGCAATCCCTAGTGGAAGCCGAGTTGTTCGGCCATGAGAAAGGCGCCTTTACCGGTGCCCTCAGCGCCAAGGCCGGCTGGTTCGAAGAGGCTGACGGCGGCACCTTGTTTCTGGATGAGATCGGCGATTTGCCGATGGCCATCCAGGTCAAGCTGCTGCGGGTGCTACAGGAGCGCGAAGTGGTGCGCCTGGGTTCGCGCAAGCGCATTGCAATCGATGTGCGAGTTCTGGCCGCCACCAATATACAGCTGGAGAAAGCCATCAACGCCGGGCGTTTCCGGGAAGACCTCTACTACCGCCTCAATGTAGTCAGCCTGGCATTGAGCCCGCTGCGCGAACGTACCGGCGATATCCTGCCACTGACCCGGCACTTCATCCAAACCTACAGCCAGCGCCTGGGTTACAGCCCGATCAGCTTGAGCCACCTGGCCGAGCATAAACTCAAGCGCTACAGCTGGCCGGGCAATATTCGTGAGCTGGAGAACGTGATTCATCACACCCTGCTGATCTGCCGCAACGCTGTGATCGAACCCGACGACCTGCGCCTATCGGGCCTGCGCATCGAACGCCAGAACGACAGCGACGCCGATCCCAGTGCAGAAGCTCTGCTGGCGCGGGCGTTTCAAAAGCTCTTCGAGGAACAGTCCGGCGCCCTGCATGAAAAGGTCGAGGACGCTTTATTGCGCGCTGCTTATCACTTCAGCCACCACAACCAAGTGCACACCGCCAACTTGCTGGGACTGAGCCGCAACGTCGCTCGCGCTCGCCTGATCAAGATCGGCGAACTGGCGGTAAACAAGCGCAGGCCCGGGGAAAATGTGCAAGGCGAACGGATGCTGCATCTATCCATTTAGTCGGCAGTGCAAGGCATCGTCCTGACTGCGCTCAAAACTGCGCAGTACCTGGAATGCGCCAAAGGTCACGGCCGTGGCCCGGTGAGCATGGATGAGCGTCCAGAAATCTTCGCCGCCCTGCTCAAAACATTTGAAGGCCGCCTCACCCTCTTCGCGCGATTGCCATTGCAAATAATTGAGCACCCTGCGCCCGTCATCGCTGACCTGTACGCTGGCACTCAAGAAACCGCCATGACGCACGGCCAGACGCTCGCTCTGGGTGGTCAAGGCGGCCACCAGGGCGGATTGCTGACGGGGTTCGATGTGAAATTCGATCAGCTGAGTGAAGCTGCGATTCTTCTCTGATACCGGCATGAAAACTCCCCTCTTTCTGTAGGCAGAATCTTGCGATTCGATGCCACGCAGGGTAAAACCTCTAGTTAAGTCGAGGTCAAGCACTGCTTGGGAGAGGTTCATGCTCACTAAGGAACTCAGCGTCGGTCAGCTCGCTGCCCGCAGCGGCGTGGCGGTGACCGCCCTGCACTTCTACGAGGCCAAAGGGCTGATCAAGAGCAATCGCAATGCCGGTAACCAGCGGCGTTACCCACGTGATGCGCTGCGGCGCGTGGTGCTGATCAAGATCGCCCAGCGCTTGGGCATTCCACTGGCCAACATTGGCGAGGCATTGCAGGCCTTGCCCGATGGGCGCACACCCAATGCTCAAGACTGGGAGCGCCTGTCGGCGTTGTGGCGTGAAGACCTGGATGAGCGCATCAACAAGCTGATGCTGCTGCGCGACAAGCTCAATGGCTGCATCGGTTGCGGGTGCCTGTCGATGGAGGCGTGCCCGTTGCGCAATCAGGACGATAAGCTCGCTGAGTATGGGCCAGGCGCCCAGTTACTGGAGCCCACCACCCAGCCTTGATAAAAAGCACCTCGTCGGCTGCCCGCAGGCCACGCATTACGTGGCCTATAGTGAAATGCTCGTACCCCAAATCAAGGAGAACGTTATGAGCGTTAAAGCTATTCCCGAGGGTTATCACGGCATTACCCCCTACCTGGGCATCAACGAGGCCGCAAAGGCGATCGAGTTCTACAAGAAGGCCTTTGGCGCCTCAGTGTTCATGCGCCTGGACATGCCTGACGGCCGGGTCGGCCATGCGGAGCTGCGTATTGGCGAAGCGGTGATCATGCTGGGCACGCCCTGCGACGAAACGGCCCTGCGCAATCCGGACGCACATCCCAGTGTCGGCCTGCACCTGTATGTGAATGACGTGGACAAACAATTCAAACAGGCGGTTGATGCCGGCGCCAGCGTGGTGTCCAAACCGCAGGATCAGTTCTATGGGGATCGCTCGGCGAGTGTGAAGGATCCGTTCGGGCACCTGTGGTTCCTGGCGACTCACAAGGAAGACCTGAGCGAGGAACAGATCCGCCAGCGTGCCATGCAAATGTTCAAGCAAGGCGGATAGTTGCAGCGCAATACACATCCCATGTGGGAGCTGACTTGCTCGCGAAGGCGGCGTGTCAGTCAATGAGTCTGTTACTGAGCCACCGCTATCGCAGACAAGCCAGCTTCCACATTGGTTGGGTATTGCCCACGGAATCAGCGCCCGGCATCAATCCCCCTGGGGGAGCTGGCTTGCCCGCGATGGCGACGGGTCAGTCAATTAATCTGCAACTGAACCACCGCCATCGCAGGCAAGCCAGCTTCCACATTTAGACCTCAGCGCGTCAGATAGAAAGGCGTCGGCTGGCAGGCAGCTATGTCTCAAAGGTTACGCCACACACCCTGAAAGCGGTCCTGAAACATTTTCTTTCATATCCCCCTTAGGGATTTCTCATTCTCATCCGTCTTAACTTAGATACAGCCTGTCGCGTCAGCAAAAGCTACGACTGGCCTTTTCCGGGCCTCCATCGCCCCTCCGATCAAGACCCTCATTCATATGTCGAAGAAGTCACGCTCCAAACTCTGGTTTCTCGTCCATAGCTGGCTGGCGTTGCCCATCTGGTTCTTTGTACTGATCGTCTGCGTCACCGGTACCCTGGCCGTGGTGAGCCAGGAAATCGTGTGGCTGGCCAACCCGGATATCCGCGCCAGCAAGCCGTCGGATGACGCTCAGCCGCTGAGCTTTGACCAGGTGATCGCGGCCATCAAGCGCGACGAGCCCAAGGCTATTGTCCAGTCCATCATCCGCCCGGATGAATCGCACTTCGCGCTAAGCGTTGGCCTCAGCTACCCGGATGGGCGCTCCGTGGAGGTGTATGCCAACCCCTATACCGGCGCGATCCAGGGCATCAGCCCCTCGTTCAACTTCCAGCAATTCACCCGCGCCCTGCATGGCTGGTGGCTGGTACCGTTCACCAATGGGTACAGCTGGGGCTGGTACCTGGTGTCTGCGTTGGGCTTGCCGCTGCTCGCTTCGCTGGTCACCGGGCTGGTTGTGTACAAGCGCTTCTGGAAAGGGTTCCTGCGCCCTACCCTGCGCATCCGCCACGGCGCGCGAATCTTCTGGGGCGACTTTCACCGTCTGAGCGGCATCTGGTCAATCTGGTTTATCGCGGTCATTTCAATCACCGGCACCTGGTTCCTGATCGAGGCTGTCCTGGGCGACAACCAGATATCCATTTCCAGCGAACCCATCGTGCCAGTGATTGCGCGGGAAAAGGTGCCGTTGTCGACACCGGGCGTACCGGCACCGACGATCCCCATCGACAAGGCGATCGACATCGCCGCCGAGAAAATCCCCGGCCTGGACGCCAGCTTTGTGTTCATGCCAAGCAACGCCTACAGCCACCTGCAGATCGGCGGGCGTGGCTGGTACCCGTTGATGTTCCAGACCGCACAACTGAACCCCTATGACGGTGAAATCGCGCTCTCGAACTTATTGTCCGACCGCACCCCGCTGGAGTTCGTCACCGAGTCTATGCGCCCGCTTCACACCGGGGACTTTGGCGGTTTGTGGATCAAGCTGATCTGGGCATTCTTCGGCCTGGTACTGAGCATGATGGTATTGAGCGGCTTGCTGATCTGGACCAAGCGCACCGCCCTGGCCACCCTCAACGCCCTCAAGCGCGAGGCCAAGACGCAACGTCAAACCGCGTCCATCCCGGCCATGCACGCCGAAACCCCGGAGGCCCAACGATGAGCAAGGTCGCAACCGTACCGCCGTCTCCGCTGCGAGCCTTCTGGCTCAAATGGCGTTTCCATATCAACATCCTGCTGTTGCTGGTGCCGCTGGGGTTCATGCCCAAATACTTTGCCGACGCCGCGTTGTTTCGTGGGGATACCGGCATCGGCGAGCGCGTGGCCGGGCAGGTGCAAGTCGGCCCCTGGAGCCTCACGCTGGCTGAGTTTCGCAACGAAGGCCCGAGCCCAGACCCGGCTGGCCCGATGAAGTTCTTCAACGCAGCCCTGTGTGACACCTGCGCCGAGCAGGTCAAGGCCACTTACCTGCGTATCGGCAAACCCCGCAGCCTGCGCGCCGCCGGGGTGATCTTCTTTGGCACGCCCTACCGCATGGGCGCCGCCCTGCCTATACCAGAACGCACCCCGGTGGACGCCGAAGTGTGGGTGACCATGGAAGGGTGGGACGGCAGCATGCACCAGGGTTCCATCCCGCTGAGCCAGGCCTCGCCTGCCACCATTGCCTGGCTGAACAAGCAAGGAGTCAAACCATGACGTTCAAGCGCCTCACCCGCGCCGCACTGTTGCTGTGCGCCGGCCTGAGCACCACCGCTTTTGCCCACAACCCGATGTGCGAATGCAAGGAAATCCCCGGCGAGCAGATCCAATGCAAAGGCGGCTTCTCCGACGGCAGTGGTGCCCCCGGTGTAACCCTGGATGTGATCGGCTACGACGAAACCATCCTGGTGCCGGGCAAGCTCGGCGAGGATTCGACCCTGACCTTCAAGAAGCCCGCCGCCGAGTTCTACGTGCTGTTCGATGCCGGCCCCGGCCACGTGGTGGAAATCGACCAAGCGGATATCCCGTCGCAATGAGTACCACACAGGTTGTACGCCCCGCCGGCGCAGGCCACGAAACCCTTTATGTGCTGCTGTTGTGCCTGATCATCCTCGCGGTGGCGGGCACGGTCGTGGCGCTGCACGGGGAAACCCAGGAAGTCGTGCCGGTGCCAAGCCATCAGCTGGACGCCCGTCGCGACCTGAGCGCCGCCGAGCAAGGCATCTATGCCGATTTGCGGGTGACCCTGGATGAAATCCACCTGTTGCAGCAGGAGCACAGCGCCCTTCCCACGCCTGAGCAACTGGCCGAAGAAGGCTTCGCGCCGTTTGCCCAGGACGCCAGTTCGGTCAGCCGTGGTGGCCATCGCTGGGAGTTGCTGGCACCGGCCGCCTACCTGGGTTTGAGCCAGGCGCCGGCCACCAGCGGTTCGCTGCTGATGCGCGTGCAAGGCAGCGAGCCGGATATCTGGCTCAACCGCAGCGCCAACCTTGCCGCCCCGTCCGACCTCACTGACCAGGCGCTGATCGCGGCCGGCTGGCAGCAGGTGGTCGCGCAATTCGATGCCGGCGTCACCCGCCAGCACCGTCACTGAACGAGAAGACCGATTGCCCATGTCTATGTCATCGCCCCTGTTACGCCTGTTAATGGTTGGTCTGTTCAGCCTGATGCTCGCCCCCCTTGCCAATGCCGAGGCGGCCAAGCGCCTGCGTATCGGCATTACCTTGCACCCCTATTACAGCTACGTAGCCAATATCGTGGGCGACAAGGCCGAAGTGGTGCCGCTGATTCCCGCCGGTTTCAACCCTCACGCCTACGAGCCGCGCGCCGACGACATCAAGCGCATTGGCACCCTGGATGTGATCGTGCTCAACGGCGTCGGCCATGACGACTTCGCCGACCGCATGATCGCCACCAGCGAGCGCCCGGACATTCCGGTGATCGAAGCCAACGCCAACGTGCCGCTGCTCGCCGCTACCGGTAACGCGGCACGCGGTGCGGGCAAGGTGGTCAACCCGCACACCTTCCTGTCGATCAGCGCGTCGATTGCCCAGGTCAATAACATTGCCCGTGAGTTGGG
This sequence comes from Pseudomonas sp. L13, assembly GCF_009935965.1. NCBI lineage: Bacteria > Pseudomonadati > Pseudomonadota > Gammaproteobacteria > Pseudomonadales > Pseudomonadaceae > Pseudomonas > Pseudomonas sp. L13. The sequence continues at coordinate 9,819 of NZ_QODJ01000077.1, read as the reverse complement.
CAAGCTCGACCCGGACAACGCCAAAACCTACACCCAGAACGCCCGCGCCTACGGCAAGCGCCTGCGCCAGATGCGCGCCGACGCCCTGGCCAAGCTGACCAGCGCGCCCAACCCGGACCTGCGCGTCGCCACTGTGCACGCGGCCTATGACTACCTGTTGCGCGAGTTTGGCCTGGAAGTCACCGCCGTGGTCGAGCCGGCCCACGGTATCGAGCCAAGCCCCAGCCAGCTGAAAAAGACCATCGATGAATTGCGCGCCCTGGATGTGAAAGTGATCTTCTCGGAGATGGACTTCCCGTCCACCTACGTCGATACCATCCAGCGTGAATCCGGGGTCAAGCTGTACCCGCTGTCGCATATTTCCTACGGCGAATACAGCGCCGAGAAGTACGAAGTGGAGATGACCGGCAACCTCAACACCGTGGTTCGCGCGATTCAGGAGTCGGGAGCATGACCGCGGCGCAGCAACTGAACGCCGTCAGCGTCGGCCCGACCCTGAACTTCGACCAGGTCTCGCTGACCCTGGGGCGCACCGTGATCCTCGACGGCGTGAGTTTCCAAGTACAGCCGGGCAGCATCCATGCGCTGGTCGGCCCCAATGGCGGCGGCAAAAGCTCGCTGATCAAGACCCTGCTAGGGCAAACGCCGCACCAGGGGCGCTTGAGCCTGGAGTGGCCAACCACACCCGGCACCATCGGTTACGTGCCCCAGGCGCTGGAATTTGACCGGGGCCTGCCGATGACCGTGGACGATTTCATGGCTGCCATGTGCCAGCGTCGCCCGGCGTTTCTTGGCCTGTCCAGGCATTACGCGGCGGCGATTGGCGATGCCCTTGAGCGCGTTGGCATGCAAGACAAGCGCAAGCGCCGCATGGGCGCGTTGTCCGGTGGGGAGCGCCAGCGTGTACTGCTGGCCCAGGGGCTGATTCCGGCGCCGCAATTGCTGGTGCTCGATGAGCCGATGTCGGCCCTCGACGAGGCGGGTATCCAGGTGTTCGAACGGCTGCTGAACGACTGGCGCCTGGCCGGGATTACGGTGCTGTGGATCGAGCACGACCTGGAGGCCGTGGGCCGCCTGGCCGACCGCGTCACCGGTCTGAACCGCCGCGTGCTGTTCGACGCCACACCGAAAGAGGCGCTGACCCCGGACCGCCTGCTCACCCTGTTCTCCACCCACCCTCGGAGCCCGGCGCCATGAGTTATGAAGCCTTTCGCTTGATGGTCCAGGGCTGGGCCTCTTCCGGCTACCTGCCCGAAGCCCTGGCCTACGGGTTTGTGGTCAACGCCCTGCTCGCCGGCTTGTTGATCGGCCCGGTACTCGGCGGCCTGGGTACGCTGGTGGTGGTCAAGCGCTTTGCGTTTTTCTCCGAAGCGGTCGGCCATGCCGCGCTGACCGGCGTGGCCGTGGGCATCCTGCTGGGCGAACCCTATACCGGGCCCTATGGCAGCCTGTTTGGCTACTGCCTGCTGTTCGGCATCCTGCTCAATTACCTGCGCAACCGCACCGGCCTGGCCCCCGATACCTTGATCGGTGTGTTCCTGTCGGTGTCCCTGGCACTGGGGGCAAGCCTGCTGCTTATTTTGGCCGGCAAGATCAACGTGCACATTCTCGAGAACGTACTGTTTGGCTCGGTACTGACGGTCAACGGCAACGACCTGCTGGTACTGGCCATTGTCGGCTCGCTGGTGATGGCCCTGGCATTGCCGTTGTACAACCGCATCATGCTGGCCAGTTTCAACCCGCAATTGGCGGCAGTGCGCGGGGTGGCGGTGAAAAGCCTGGACTACCTGTTCGTGATCCTGGTGACCCTGATCACCGTGGCTGCGGTCAAGGTCATCGGCGCAATCCTGGTCGGTGCCTTGCTGGTGATTCCTGCCGCTGCGGCGCGCCTGTTGAGCCAGTCACTCAAAGGGTTTTTCTGGATCTCGGTGTTGATCGCTACCGTCAGCACCCTGTGCGGCATCCTGCTGCCGATCATCTTCGACCTGCCCATCCCCTCCGGCGCCGCCATCATTCTGGTTGCCGGTATCGCCTTCGCCTTCGCCGCCATCGCCCGTGGCGTTGTGCCCAGCCTCAAAGGGAATCTCGGATAATGCGCCCTGTCTTTCGCCCACTGGCCCTGGCCATCGCTTGCTTGATGAGTACGTCGGCCCTGGCCGTCGACGGTTTCGACGCCAAGGACTTCAAAGTCAACCAGGGCCTCGGTCATGCAGCCCTGACCAAGGCCAAGCAACCGGTCAAGGTGCTGGCCTCGCTGCCGATTACCTACGGCTTGGCCGAGGCGCTGCTTAAAGGCACCAACGTAGCGCTTGAACGCGCCGCGCCGGCCAATCTACCCGGCTCGCGGCAGGTGTCCTACTTCACTGGCCGCGGTGCTGCGGCATTGAATAAGTTGGCGCTGGACGCCGACGCGGCCATCGGCCTGCGCTCGCTGTGGGCCGATGACCCGCTGTACCCCGTGGCGCGGCGCAGCAATATCCGCATCGTCGAAGTTGATGCCGCACGCCCGGTGGACGGTGGCTTGCCGGGTATTGCGGTCCAACCGGGGGTCACCGATGGCTTGAACAGCCAACCCTGGCAATCGAGCAACAATATGGGGCGCATGGCCGACGTGATGGCCGCCGACCTGAGCCGCCTGGCCCCGGCTGCCAAATCCAGGATCGACGCCAACCTGGCCACGCTCAAACAGCGTTTACTCAAGCTCACCGCCGACAGCGAAGCGCGACTGGCCAAGGCCGACAACCTGAGTGTGGTCAGCTTGAGCGATCACTTCGCGTACCTGGTCAGCAGCTTGAACCTGGAAGTGCTCAGCACCGATGCACGGCCCGATGCCGAGTGGACGCCTGAGGCGCTGCAAAAACTCAGCGCTGAGTTGAAGGACAACGACGTGGCGGTGGTGCTGCATCACCGTCAACCCAGCGATGCAGTCAAAGCTGCCGTCACTGCCGGCGGCTCCAGACTGTTGGTGTTGAATGTGGACGGTGCCGACCCGGTGACGGAGTTGGAAACCAATGTAGACCAAGTGATCAAGGCACTCACGCCCTAGGCAAGCCACCGATCCGTCAGCGATAAATTCGGTTCAATGTGGGAGCTGGCTTGCCTGCGATGCGGGCGCCTCGGTTTATCAGGCATACCGAGTCGATGCCATCGCAGGCAAGCCAGCTCCCACATTGGATCGCGGTGCATCAGCCGCTACACCACATCCACCCCCACATGAATCGCATCATGCCGCCAGAACTCCAGGTCACAATCGATCAAGCGTTGATGCTGATCATAGTTGACCCGGGCGATGCGCAAGCCCGGGCTGCCTACCGAGACGCGTAGCGCAGCGGCCGCTTCCACCGGCAGTGACGTCGGCACAATCTCGAACCGCACCCGCCCGTAGTGCAAGTCATATTTGCGCGCGTACAACTCAGTCATCGACTGATTCAAATCGCACGTCAGGATCCCCGGAAAATACTGCGGGTTCAGGTAGTGCTCCACGTACAACACCAGGCGCCCGTCAATCCTGCGGCCCCGGCAAATCTGGATCACGCTCGACAACGCCGGCAATTGCAACCAAGCGCACACCGCCGCAGACGCCGGTTGCAAGCGTGCGGAAATGACCTGTGTGGAAGCCTCACGCCCCTGGTCGCTGACCATGGCGTGAAAATGGCTGCGCTGCATCAGGTTATAGGCCAGCCGTGGCGGCGAGACGAACCAGCCCCGACGCTCTTCACGGTAGATCTGCCCTTGGGCTTCCAGTTGTAACAAGGCTTCCCGCACGGTAATCCGAGTGGTACCAAACAACTCGCTGAGCTTACGTTCGGCGGGCAGTTTGCTGGCAGGCGGCAACAGGCCATGGTCGATCTGCTCTTGCAACGCAAGGCCGATGGAAGTTACCGCCTTGATTGCCTCATCACGCATCAACGTTACCTATCTGGACTAGACCAGCACCGTTCAGGTGCACAAAACGCGCTCTATCTGGGCTTTTGCTGCTGTATGCCAGCCTAGGCACTCCAGATGACCGACAGATGACAAAGGCTGTCGACTGCCTCTACCACACCCTGCAATACATCGGCCAAGTCCAAGGCCTGCGGGCACTTGGGCATGGTCTACGCTAAGTCGAAGCTGAGCGACATCAGCGCTTCAAAAACGACATCGACATGAAACTGTCATCCAGGGGGCCTAGATTGGCTCAGGTATTGCTGACCTAGACCAAACCACCGCTAACGTTCAGATAAAACGCCGCGTTGAAAACGCCCAAAGGAGCTTCGGATGAAACAGCTTTTCCTGGCATCACTGTTAGGCTCGACCATTGCCATGTGCACCGCCGCCATGGCTGCTGATACCGATCTAAAAACCTTGGAAGCCGCCGCCAAAGCGGAAGGCGCCGTCAACAGCGTCGGCATGCCCGATGACTGGGCCAACTGGAAAGGCACCTGGGAAGACCTGGCCAAGACCTACGGCCTCAAGCACATCGACACCGACATGAGCTCGGCCCAGGAAATCGCCAAGTTCAAAGCCGAAAAAGACAACGCCAGCGCCGATATCGGTGACGTGGGCGCGGCCTTCGGCCCGATCGCGGTGAAGCAGGAAGTCACCCAGCCGTACAAGCCGTCCACCTGGGCCCAGGTGCCGGATTGGGCGAAAGACAAAGACGGTCACTGGGCCCTGGCCTACACCGGCACCATTGCCTTTATCGTCAACAAGAAACTGCTGCACGGCTCCGAAGTGCCTACCACCTGGGCTGACCTGCAAACTGGTAAATACAAGGTGTCGGTGGGTGACGTGAGCACTGCCGCCCAGGCTTCCAACGCGGTACTCGCCGCGGCCATCGCCAACAAGGGCGACGAAAAAAACATCGCGCCGGGCCTGCAATTCTTCACCAAGATCGCCCAGCAGGGTCGCCTCTCGCTGTCCAACCCGACCATCGCCACCATGGAAAAAGGCGAAGTCGAAGTGGGCCTCGTCTGGGACTTCAACGGCCTGAGCTACAAGGCCAAGATGGCTAACCCGGATGACTACGTGGTGCTGATCCCCTCGGATGGCTCGGTGAAATCCGGCTACACCACCATCATCAACAAATACGCCAAGCACCCGAACGCCGCCAAGCTGACCCGCGAATACATCTTCAGCGATGCCGGCCAACTCAACCTGGCGCGCGGCAATGCGCGTCCGATCCGGGCTGAAACCGACTTGAAATTGCCGGCGGACGTTGCCAAGAACCTGATCCCGGGCGAGCAGTACACCAAGGCCAACCCGCAGCCGATCAAGGATGCCGATGCCTGGGAAGCGACGTCCAAGAAGCTGCCACAGATGTGGAACGAGCAGGTCATCGTAGAAATGAAGTAATCGGTCTCTCTGATCGAGGTGCGGTCAGTGTGGGAGCTGGCTTGCTTGCGATAGCGGTCTGACATTCAATATTTGTGTCCACTGATACATCGCCATCGCAGGCAAGCCAGCTCCCACATTTGAGCCCATTACAACTTGATACTGAGCTATACCATCTTGTTGCGGAGCCCCAGCCCCCCATGAAGCACAACGTCATCCTTGTGGTGCTCGACGGCCTCAACTTCGAGGTCGCCCGGCACGCCATGGGGCACTTGCAGGCCTATGTCGGCGCAGGACGCGCAGCCCTTTACACACTGGAATGTGAACTGCCTGCCCTGTCCCGCCCGTTGTATGAATGCATCCTCACCGGCGTGCCGCCGATTCAAAGCGGTATCGTGCACAACAACGTCTCGCGCCTGTCCAACCAGCGCAGCATTTTCCACTACGCCAGCGACGCAGGCTTAAGCACCGCCGCGGCGGCTTACCACTGGGTCAGCGAGCTGTATAACCGCACGCCCTTTCTCGCCGCGCGTGATCGTCACACCGACGACAAAGCGCTGGCGATCCAGCATGGGCATTTCTACTGGAATGACCACTACCCTGATTCCCACCTGTTCGCCGATGCCGAAAGCCTGCGGCTCAAGCACGCGCCAAACTTTTTGCTGGTGCACCCGATGAACATCGACGATGCCGGCCACAAGCACGGCCTCGACACCGCGCAATACCGCAACAGCGCACGCTCGGCCGACATCATCCTGGCCGACTACCTGCAAGGCTGGCTCGACGCCGGCTACCAGGTACTGGTCACCGCCGACCACGGCATGAACAACGACCGCTCCCACAACGGCCTGTTGCGCGAAGAACGGGAAGTGCCATTGTTTGTCATCGGTGATGCCTTCAGCCTGGACACCGAGGCCGCGCCGAAGCAGACCGACCTGTGCGGCACGGTCTGCGAACTGCTGGGCGTGCCCCACGACAAACCTGTGTGCCGGGAGTTGCTCAAGTGAATGCATTGACCCGCGGCAAATGGCTGGCCCTGCTATGCCTGCTGCCCTTCGCACTGTTCTTTATCGTGTTCGAGATCGCGCCGCTGGTGTGGGTGCTGATCAGCAGCCTGCAAACCGAAGAGGCCGGCTGGAGCCTGGAAAACTTCACCCGCATCTTCACCTCGAAGTTCTACCGGCAGGCGATCCAGTTCAGCCTGGAGATCAGTTTCTACTCCAGTATCTTCGGCATCATCATCGCCACCCTGGGCAGCTACTCATTGCGCCGAGTGGATTCGCCGCTGCGCAACTTCGTCACCGCATTCGCCAACATGACCAGCAACTTCGCCGGCGTGCCCCTGGCCTTCGCGTTCATCATCCTGCTGGGGTTCAACGGCAGCATCACCCTCATGCTCAAGCAGGCTGGGATCATTGAGGACTTCAACCTGTACTCCAAAACCGGTTTGATCATCCTCTATACCTACTTCCAGATTCCCCTCGGCGTGCTGCTGCTCTACCCGGCCTTCGACGCATTGCGCGAAGACTGGCGCGAGTCGGCCGCCCTGCTCGGTGCGAATGGCTGGCAGTTCTGGCGGCATATCGGCCTGCCGGTGCTCACCCCGGCCCTGCTCGGTACCTTTGTGATCCTGTTGGCCAACGCCCTCGGCGCCTATGCCACGGTCTATGCGCTGACCACCGGCAACTTCAACGTGCTGCCGATTCGCATTGCCGGCCTGGTGTCCGGCGATGTGTCGCTGGACCCGAACATGGCCAGTGCCCTGGCCGTGGTGCTGGTGGCGCTGATGACTGTGGTCACGGTGATGCATCAACTGCTGCTCAAGAGGAGCTACCATGTCTCGCGCTGAAGCCGGCCCGGCCTCCCTCTACCATCGGGTGGTGGTTTACCTGTTGTTCCTGATTCTGGTGCTGCCTTTGGTGGGCACCTTTGTCTACTCGATTTCCAGCAGTTGGTCGGCAACCATCCTGCCCGCCGGCTTCAGCGTGAAATGGTATGTACAGCTGTGGAGCGACCCGCGCTTTCTGATGGCCTTCGGGCAATCGTTGCTGGTGTGCGTGGGGGCATTGATCCTTTCGGTGGTGTTGATTTTGCCGCTGCTGTTCGTGGTGCATTACCACTTTCCCAAGCTCGACGCGCTGATGAACATCCTCATCCTGCTGCCCTTTGCGGTGCCGCCGGTGGTGTCCTCGGTGGGTCTGCTGCAACTGTACGGTTCCGAGCCGCTGGCGATGGTGGGCACGCCATGGATTTTGATCGGCTGCTACTTCACCGTCGCGCTGCCGTTCATGTACCGCGCGATCACCAACAACCTGCAAGCCATCAACCTGCGCGACCTGATGGACGCGTCGCAACTGCTCGGCGCCAGCACCTGGCAGGCCGCGATCCTGGTGGTGCTGCCCAACCTGCGCAAGGGCCTGATGGTGGCGCTGCTGCTGTCGTTCTCGTTCCTGTTCGGCGAATTCGTATTCGCCAACATCCTCGTCGGCACCCGCTACGAAACCCTGCAGGTGTACCTCAACAACATGCGCAACAGCAGCGGCCATTTCACCAGTGCCGTGGTGATCTCCTATTTCTTCTTTGTGCTGGTGCTCACCTGGGCCGCCACGCTCTTGAACAAGGACAAAAGCCAATGAGCTTCGTCAGCGTCCAACACCTGCAAAAAGGCTACACCGGCACCCCGGTGTTCAGCGATATCAATTGCGAGATCGCCAAGGGCGAGTTCGTCACCCTGCTCGGCCCGTCCGGTTGCGGCAAATCCACCCTGCTGCGCTGTATCGCCGGGCTTACCCCGGTGGACAGTGGCCAAATCCTCCTGGATGGCCAGGACATCGTGCCCCTGAGCCCACAGAAGCGCCAAATCGGCATGGTGTTCCAGAGCTACGCACTGTTTCCCAACATGACTGTGGAACAGAACGTCGCCTTCGGCCTGCGCATGCAAAAGGTCAACGCCGACGACAGCCACAAGCGCGTACAAGAAGTGCTGCAACTGGTGGAGCTCAAGGACCTGGCCGGCCGTTATCCGCACCAGATGTCCGGTGGCCAGTGCCAGCGCGTGGCCCTCGCCCGCTCCCTGGTGACCCGCCCTCGCCTGTTGTTGCTGGATGAACCGCTGTCGGCGCTGGATGCACGGATTCGCAAGCATTTGCGCGAGCAGATCCGCCAGATCCAGCGCGAACTGGGGCTGACCACGATCTTCGTGACCCATGACCAAGAAGAAGCGCTGACCATGTCCGACCGCATCTTCTTGATGAACCAGGGCAAGATCGTGCAGAGCGGCGATGCCGAAACCCTCTATACCGCGCCGGTGGATGCGTTCGCTGCCGGGTTTATCGGCAACTACAACCTGCTCGATGCCGACAAGGCCAGCCAACTGCTGCAACGGCCGATCAGCGGGCGCATCGCGATTCGCCCCGAAGCCATCGAGTTGAGCCGCAGCGGCGAACTCGATGCACTGGTGCGTAGCCACAGCCTGCTGGGTAACGTGATTCGCTATCGCATCGAAGCCCGCGGCGTCGAGCTGGTGGTGGACGTGCTCAATCGTTCGGCCGACGACCTGCACCCGGATGGCCAGCGCCTGGCACTTTCCATCGACCCCAGCGCACTGTGTGAAGTAGCCTGACAGGCAGCGACCTATTGAGAGAGAGCATCACCGATGGCATTGGTAATTTTTGATCTGGACGACACCCTCATCCACGGCGACTGCGCCACGCTGTGGAGTGAACAGATGGGCCGCCTCGGCTGGGTAGACCCTGAGTCGTTCATGCGCCGGAACAACGAGCTGATGGACGCCTACAGCCAGGGCCAGTTGCGGATGGAAGATTTCATGGATTTCAGCCTGGAGCCGATGATCGGCCGCACCCCGGAAGAAATCGAGCACCTGGTGGAGCCGTGGGTCGAGGAAGTGATCGAGCCGCTGATCTACAGCGACGCCACCAAGACCATCGCCCGCCACCGTGCGAACGGCGACCGGATCCTGGTGATTTCCGCTTCGGGCACTCACCTGGTCACCCCGATTGCGGCGCGTATCGGCATTGAGGAAGTGCTGGGGATCAACCTGGAAGTCAGCCACGGCGTGTATAGCGGTAAGACCGTAGGCGTGCTGACCTACCGCGAGGGCAAGATCACGCGGTTGGTGGAATGGCTGGAGCAGGAAGGTGAAACCCTTGAAGGTGCGTATTTTTACTCGGATTCGCGCAATGACTTGCCGCTGCTGCTCAAGGTGGATCACCCGCAGGTGGTGAACCCGGACCCCGTATTGCGCGCCCATGCCGAACAGGCCGGCTGGCCCATCCACCACTGGACCTGACTCAATAGAGATCAACCTGTGGGAGCTGGCTTGCCTGCGATAGCCATCGGTATGTACACAACTTTGTGGGTTGTAACAGCAGACGGTAACCACGATGCGAAGCGAGTCGCTCTTGATCTTGCTCTTGATCTGCTTTTGATCTTGATCTCAGGCGCCCCGTTAAACCACGCTGGCCGAACGCAGGCTTGAATTCGTGG
>NZ_QODJ01000076.1:22698-23067 GCF_009935965.1 Pseudomonas sp. L13 | reverse complement strand
AGCCTGAAAGCCGTACAGACGTCGGGTACGACAACATCTGCGGCGAGCGATGCTGTCAGCATTCCTTTATTGAAACCAGTCGTAGGCACGGTCGATCCGCAAACGGGCACCCTTGACGTCGTCGGTGAACCAGGCGCAACCGTGCAACTGAAAGATGCCGCAGGCACCCCTGTGGGTACGCCTGTCATCCTGGACAGTGCAGGCAAAGGCGTGTTGCAAGTACCGGTCACCCAGAGCGACAAGCTGGTGGCGGTCACGCAAACCGTGAACAATGTCGAGTCACTGCCTACGGCCCAAATCAGCGTGCCGCTGCTGAAACCGTCGCTGGACACACCCAGTGCCGCGACAGGCACCGTGGCCGTTATCGGT
>NZ_QODJ01000076.1:22082-22688 GCF_009935965.1 Pseudomonas sp. L13 | reverse complement strand
CCGCTGCTGAAACCGTCGCTGGACACACCCAGTGCCGCGACAGGCACCGTGGCCGTTACCGGTAAACCGGGCGCCACGGTGCAGTTGCAAGACAGCACTGGCAAGGCAATCGGTACGCCTGTGACCCTCGATAACGCAGGCAAAGGCGCACTGACCCTGCCAGTGGACACCACCGGCGACAGCCTGAAAGCTGTACAAACCTCGGGCACAACCACATCCCCAGCGAGCGACGCGGTCATCATTCCGGTATTGAAACCGGTCGTAGGCACGGTCGATCCGCAAACCGGCACCCTTGACGTGGTCGGCGAACCAGGCGCAATCGTGCAACTGAAAGATGCCGCAGGCACCCCTGTGGGCACGCCTGTCATCTTGGACACTGAAGGCAAAGGCGTATTGCAAGTACCGGTCACCCAGAGCGACAAGCCAGTGGTGGTCACGCAAACCGTGAACAGTGTCGAGTCACCGCCTTCGGCCCAAATCAGCGTGCCGCTGCTCAAACCGATGCTAGACACGCCCAATGCCGAGACAGGCACCGTGGCTGTGACCGGCAAACCGGGCGCCACCGTGCAGTTGCAAGACAGCACCGGCAAATCAGTCGGTACCCCG
>NZ_QODJ01000076.1:0-22072 GCF_009935965.1 Pseudomonas sp. L13 | reverse complement strand
ACCGTGCAGTTGCAAGACAGCACCGGCAAATCAGTCGGTACCCCGGTGATTCTGGATAACGCAGGCAAAGGCGTGCTCGCGCTGCCGGTGGACAGCAGCGGTGACAGCCTGAAAGCTGTACAAGCGTCGGGCACGGCAACATCGCCAGCGAGCGACGCGGTCAGCATTCCGGTATTGAAGCCCATCGTGGGAGCAATCGACCCGCAAACCGGCTCCCTCATCGTGGAAGGCAAGCCAGGTGCAACCGTGCAACTGAAAGACAGCACGGGTGCGTCCGTAGGTACGCCGGTCACACTGGGCAACGACGGCAAGGGCATTCTACAAATTCCGACCACCCTGAGCGATCAAGCCGTGACGGTCACTCAGACCGTTAACAACAGCGAATCGCCGGCCACTGCTCCATTGACGGTGCCGCTGCTCAAACCGCTGCTGGAAATACCCGATGCTGCAACCGGCACCGTAGCCGTCACCGGCAAGCCGGGCGCCAGCGTGCAGTTGCAAGACAGCACGGGCAAAACGGTCGGTACACCTGTGATTCTGGATAACGCGGGCAAGGGCGTGCTGACACTATCGGTGGACACCAGCGGTGACAGCCTCAAAGCCGTACAGACCTCGGGCACGACAACATCCCCGGCGAGCGACGCAGTAAGCATTCCTGTACTCAAACCCATCGTGGGGGCAATCGATCCGCAAACCGGCTCCCTCATCGTAGAAGGCAAGCCAGGTGCAAGCGTGCAGTTGAAAGACAGCACAGGCACCCCCGTGGGCACGCCGGTCGCGCTGGATACCGACGGCAAGGGCACGTTGCAAATCCCGAGCACCTTGAGCGGCCTGCCTGTGACGGTCACCCAGACCGTGGGCAACAACGAGTCGCCGGCCACTGCTCCACTGACCGTGCCACTGCTAAAGCCAGAACTGGGCACGGTCAACCTTTCCACCAACGAGCTGCCGGTGACAGGTAAACCAGGCGCCAGCGTGCAGTTGCGAGATGGTACCGGTAAGGCGGTGGGCGCTCCCGTGACCCTGGATGCCGAAGGCAAAAATGCATTCCTGCTGTCACCCGACATGAGTGGGCAAGCGTTGGTTGCCGTGCAGAAATTCAATGACCTGGAGTCGCTGCCTTCCGACAGTGTGAGCGTGCCGTTGCTCAAGCCAGTACTGACATTGGACGCGGCCAGCGGTGAGCTGTCAGTCACTGGTAAACCAAACGGCACTGTCCAGTTGCTGGATAAAAACAACAGCCCAGTCGGCAATCCGGTACAGCTGGATGCACAAGGCCAAACCGTGATCAAGCTGCCCCAGGCTCTGGGTGGCGAGCCAATAGGTGTGTTTGCCCAGGAGGCAGGTACGACTTCGGCAACCTCGACGCTGGATGTGCCGTTGCTGGCACCGGTATTCGGCGTGGTCAATGCGACCACCGGCCAGGTGACGGTAGAGGGTAAGCCCAACGGTGTCGTGCAGATCAAGAGCCCGGACGGCACGTTCATTCGTGTACCGTTGGACGATACAGGCAAGGGCACTGCACTGCTGCCATCCGGCGTCAGCGGGGACGACCTGCAGGCGACAGTCGTACTAGGCAGCCTTGAATCTGCTCCGACAACCTTGTCGGTGCCGGTACTGGCGCCACGCGACGCCGTGATTAATGACACGGGCAGCGCGGTAACGGTCAAGGGCAATCCGGGCGAAGTCATCAAGGTCAAGGATGCCAGCGGCAAAGAGTTGGGCAGTGGCGTGGTCAGCATGACCGGTTCTGTCGAGATTCCCTTGAGCACGCCTCAGAAGACCGGGGCCATTTTGAGCGTGACAGCCTACAACGAGACGCAGGCATCTGCGACGGTCACCGTCGTGGCGCCGTTTATCGATGCGGATCTGCCCTTGCCACCCACCGACCTGAATATCAACCCAGCTGGTACGCGAGTACTGGGCAAGGTCAAGCCGGGTGAAACGGTCAAGATCGTCAACCTTGATACCCAACAGGAATTGGGCACGTTCACGGCCGGTCCTGATGGTCTGTTTTCGGCCAATATTGCGGCCCAGAAGGGCGGTGAAAGGCTTGCCATCAGCGCGGTCAAGACCGAAACAAACGCCGACGGTACGATCAAATCTACAAAGGTCTCGGAGCCGGCGCTGTTGCTGGTGCCCCTGAGCGCCGAAGATACGCCTGCCAAACCTTTCGATGTGAGTGTGGACGCCACCGGTACCCAGGTGCAGGGCAAGGGCGCGCCCAATACCATCGTGTTGATCAAGGCGGCGGACGACAAGACCGTGATCGCCAAGGGCATCGTAGGGCCGGACGGCACCTTCAACGTCGCCATCCCAGTGCAACCGGGCGGGCAACTGTTGAATGTCGCATTGCAGAACAACGACAAGCAGTCTGCTTCTGAAGCAGTCATGACGCCTCACATTGCCTCGAATACACCAACAGGCGTGGAAATCGACGAAGCCGGCACCCAGGTAACGGGCAAGGGCAACAAGGGCGAAACAATCCGCGTCAAGGATGCACAAGGTAACGAGATCGGCTCCGGCGTTGTCCAGCAGGATGGCACCTTTGTGGTCACCATTCCTAAACAACCGACGGATACCTCCCTGGCTGTGACGGCGCAAGGACAGGGCGTGGAGTCTGCACCGGCCTACGTGAAAACACCGGCCATCGAGGTAGATCGGCTACCACAACCTGAAGCCCACCTGGATGCCGCCGGCACACAGATCACCGGCAAGACCTTGCCGGGTGCGAGCGTGTCCGTCAAAGACACCACTGGTCAATTGTTGGCCGGGCCGATTGTAGCGGGTGATGATGGTAGCTTTGCAGCAACCATTGCCAAGCAGCCTGCGGGCAGCACAGTGGCGGTGGTGTCTGAGTTGGCCGGCAAACAGTCGTTACCGACAGAACTGATTGCGCCGCAAGTGGAAGGAGAGAGACCTCCGGCTCCGCTGAGCGCAATGATCAGTGCCGATGGCAAGTTCGTTTCCGGCAAGGCGGCACCTAACACCAAAGTGGTAGTGAAAAACGCTGCAGGACAAACCCTGGGTGAACAACCGGTCGATGCCGATGGCAACTACGTGGTGCCTATAAAAGTACAGGTGGGCGGGGCTGTGCTAGGGGTTACTTCAGCGTCCCTGGATAACCAGTTGACCTCTACAGGCTCGGTGCCAGTCACTGCGCCTTACCAACTGGTGGCTGAGCACCATGAAGTAGAAGTGAGTCAGTTCATTGACCCGAACATCAACGCGCTGAACGAGTCGCGCTACAACAAGTTCGAGTCGGTGTTGATCTCGTCTTGGTTTCCTGGCAATCAATATCAATATTATGACTTTTCGATCAATGCCAATGAGCGAGCGGAAGTCCGTGTAGTGTCAAACCAGGGCGTTTTGAGCCTGAATGCCTTTACGACCAATGGCGTCTACTTGGAAAAGAACGTCAATGGGGAGTGGCTGCGTGTGCAGAGCAACGAGTCTGGAGGGTTGCTGAATATTTCGGTTATTTCTGTGTTAGCAGGGTCGTCAGGTATCTCCTTGAAGTTCGAGACCCCCGGCGAATATCGCGTGGTGATGAAAAGTGTCGATGTGGCATTTATCTCGACGGTGGAGTACCACTCGACGATTGTTAAAGAGTCGTTCGTGGGTGGTTTCGCCAACAGCCTGATCAGCAGCGACCTGGTCCTGCCAACAGGGGCAAAACTGCTCAAAGTCAACGACACGTTAATTGCCGAACAGGTGCGTAGCGTCGTGCAGGGCAAATATGGCCAGTTGAGCATTTCCAATGATGGCAAGGCGACGTATCAACAGGACCGTAATGCAACCCCTGCGGACCAGACGGAAACGTTCAGCTATGAGGCCCGAGCCGCTGATGGGGCCATATTGAATGCCACTTTCAATATTGGCATCAAGGCTTACTCTGTCTCCGGTGACTTGGTCCTTCCTGACGAGGCCAGCATCGTCAGCGTGGAGGGTAAATCGGTGTCTTCGACCAATCAGGAAACCATAACCGGCAAATATGGTGATTTGAAGGTCGCGGCGAACGGTGACTACACCTACACGCCAAAACTCAGCCTGACGGGTTTGAACGAAACCGAAACCTTCACGTATCAAGTCAAGCACACGAACGGCGAGACGGTGACCTCCACGCTGGAGGTCAAGATCGCCGACTCCAGGCTCGTCGCCGAACTCAATGAGGTACCCACAGGCGCGGCACCCGCCCCAGATTTGGCTGCTCGACTTGCGCAGCCAGAGACCCCGGTGGATACAGACGCCGAAAGCAATACTGCATTGCCGTCATTCAACCTGGGCCAAGGGCCTAACTTGGACCTCAACAAGCTGGTCAGCCTGCAACCCAAGGACGATCCGACCAAGCCTGCGCTGACGTTGACCTTGAACGACATCATGCAAGCCGATGGCTCGGTGTCCAAGTCGGCCTCCGCCTCGACGCTGGACTTGCCCGATTCGTGGAAGCCCGACGGTACCAAGGCGCCGTTGGATGGCCATGAGTATGTGCACTACATTGATGAAACGACGAAGAAAGACCTCTGGGTTGAAAGCGGTATTTCAATCGTCTAAGTCGCCATGACAGAGCCCTGGGCCGTCATGGCCCAGGGGTGTTTTTTTTGAGTGACCGTTATGTCCCGGATCCTATATCACCGGCACAGTATTGCCTGCCTGACGATAGTATTATCGATCAGTTCAGGTGGTGTGGCCGGGCAGGTTTATGCATCCTCAGTGCATGACCAACCCAAAGGTCACGTTGCAGCTACCGGGCAACGGACCAAGAACAGTCAAACGCAAGGAACTGTCCCCGCGGCCTCCTTGGTTTCATTGATTGAAGCCGGGCAGTTTCTTCCACCTTCCGCTCCCCAGTCGGGTGTGGGCAGCCCGCCCATCGCGGGCGCCGAGGCATTGGATCTGCGCGTGGCCGTGCGCCAGGCCCTGACATCCTATCCGGATATCCTGCGGGCCCGGGAAGGTGTCAATGAACAGGTGCAGCGGGTCGACGTGGCGCAGGCCGGATATTACCCCAGGATCAGTGGCGGCGTGCGCACCGGCTACCAAAGTGGTGTGCCGGGCGGCCACAGTGCCCAGGTCTTTGACGTCGGCGCCTCGCAGATGCTGTACGACTTCGGCAAGGTGTCCAGCGCCGTCGAGGCCAGCCAGGCTGGCGTTACCGAGCGCGAGGCAGACGTACGCCTGAGCATCGAACAAGTTGCTATGAATACCGCACTGGCCTTTCTTGACGGTCAGTATTACCAGCGGTTGATCGCGATTACCCAGGACCAGATCGAGAGCCTGGAAAAAGTCTCTGACCTTGCGCGCCAGCGTCTCGACATGGGCGCCAGTACCCGTTCGGATTACGTGCAAACCGTGTCGCGTATCGAAGCCGCCAAGGTTTCCGGGTTTCAGCAACAGGCCAACCTGGCGCGCGCCTTTGCCACGCTGTCGAGCCTGACCGGGCAACCACAGATCGAGGCCGTGTCCGACCATTTCCCGCGGGAGCTGGAGCAGTCGTGTCAACAGGTCGAGACAAGCATGCAGGACAATCCCGAGGTGCAGGCTGCCCAGGCACGTGTGGCCCGTGCTCAGGCCGAAGTGGGAGCGGCCAAGGCCGCCGGGTTACCGACGCTGTCTCTGGAGCCCACATTCAGTCAGCAACTGGAAGGCAACCCCGGAACGGACCAGGACCGCAGCCGCTACAGCGTGTTTCTCAATGCGAGCATGCCGATCTATCAAGGTAACGCGATCCAGGCGGGCAAGGCTGCCAGCGAAAGGGCACTGGCGTCCTCACAGGCCGGCCTCGATACCGCCCGCTTGCGTGCACGTCAGGAAATGCAGCAGTCGAAAAGCCAGGTGCTGAAGCTGCATGCCAGCCTGGGTGCCCAGACCCTGCGCGAACGCACGATTGATGAAACCCGCGTGCTTTACGGCCAGCAATATCTCCAGCTAGGCACCCGCCCTTTACTGGACCTGCTCAATGCCGAGCAGGAGGCCTACTTGTCGCGGGTCGAGCAGCAGACCACGCTCAATAGCCTGCGTCGGTTACAGATCAACTGCCTGTATAGCGCAGGTCATCTCAGTCAATCGTTTGGTGCCGCCAACGATGACACTTACCGTGAGCGTCTGCCATGAGTCGTCTTGTGCAAGAAACATTGGAAGCTAGCTCGCCAACGGTGTCCCCGCCCTGGCTGGAGATGCTGCTGCTGGTTGCCGCTCATTACAACCTCAGCTTCTCGCCCGAGGATGCCCGACTGGCTGCCGCCTGGCAGGGCAGTGTGCATTCCGATGACCAACTGTATGCCATTGCCAAGCATCTGGGGCTGTCGGTCAAGATCGACGACGAATTGGTGGCCGAGGACCTCACCCAATGGCGTTTGCCCTTGTTGGTGCAATTGGTCGATGGTCAGTTGGCGCTCATCGAAGGCCTACGTGCCGAGGAGCTGCTACAAGTGCGGCTCAGTGGTGATCATGGCCTGGCCACGGTACTGTCGCGTCAGGAACTGCTGGAGCAGTGCCGCCGGGTGATCCTGCTGCGCCCCGTGGGAAACCGCGCGGACGTGCGGGTAGACGATTACATCAAGCCGTATGACAAAAGCTGGTTCAAAACTATTGTTTTGCAGGACTTGAAGTCCTATCGCTACGTACTGTTCGCCTCGTTGATTGCCAACCTGATGGGCTTGGCCGGGGTGCTGTTTTCCATGCAAACCTACGACCGAGTGATCCCTGCTGGCTCCATGCCGACCCTGTACGTCCTGTTTATCGGGGTTCTACTGGCGGCCGGTATTGATTTCACCATCCGCAACGCCCGCTCGCATGTCACCGACCTGCTGGGCAAGCGTGCCGATACGCGCCTGTCGGACAAGGTGTTTGGCCACGCCATCCGCTTGCGCAACTCGGCCCGGCCGCGTTCCACTGGTACGTTCATTTCTCAGATCCGCGAGCTTGAACAGATCCGCGAGCTGATCACCTCCAGCACCATCACGGCCCTGGCGGACTTGCCGTTCTTCCTGCTGTTCCTGGGCGTGTTCTGGCTGTTGGTCGGCCCGCTGGTGCTGGTGCCGCTTTGTGCGCTGGTATTGATGATCACTCCTGGCTTGCTTTGCCAAGGTAAGCTGGGGCGCCTGGCTAACCAGGCGCTGCGCGAATCCAGCCTGCGCAATGCTTTGTTGGTCGAAACCATACAGGGCATGGAGGACGTCAAAGCGCTGCAAGCCGAGCAGAAATTCCAGATGAGCTGGAATCACTACAACGCAACCACGGCCTCGGCAAACCTGCGGCTCAAGGCCTTGACCCATCGTTTGCAGTATTGGTCGCAATCGATGCAGACCCTAGTGTTTGCCGTGGTGATTTTCTTTGGTGCGCCGATGGTGATGGCCGGCGACCTGACCACCGGTTCGCTGGTGGCGGCTTCGATCCTCGGGTCGCGCATGATGGCGCCGATGGCCCAGTTGACCCAGGTGATCATTCGCTGGCAGCAGGCCAAGACTGCGCTGGCGGGGTTGGACAAACTCATGCAGTTGCCCACCGACCATCCCGAACACAGTCACAAAGTGCACCGGGCTCACCTGTATGGCGACTATGTGCTGAACCAGGCGGTGTTTGCCTATGGCGAAGACAGCCCGGTGCTGCAAGTCAGCCAGTTGAAGATTCGTGCCGGCGAACGCATTGCTGTGTTGGGCCGCAATGGCGCTGGCAAGTCCACCCTGTTGCAGGCGCTGGTCGGAGGCGTCGATTCACGCTCGGGTTCGGTCAGCCTGGACGGCGTGGCACTGCAGCACCTCGACCCGGCGGATGTGCGTCGGGATGTGGCGTTGCTGACGCAGGACTCTCATTTGTTTCACGGCACCATCCGCGAGAACCTGAAACTGGGTGCGCCGTTGGCCGCCGACCAGGAAATGCTTTCGGCACTGGCCTTGACCGGCGCTGCCGCATTCATCAATAAGCTGCCCACGGGCCTGGATCATCTGATTCTGGAAGGGGGTATGGGACTCTCCGGCGGTCAGAAACAATCGCTGTTGTTGGCTCGCCTGCTGTTGCGCCAACCCAACGTATTGTTGCTGGACGAGCCGACCTCGTCGCTGGATGAGGGGGCGGAACGCCTGTTCCTGCAAAACCTTGACCAGTGGGCCCAGGGCAAGACCTTGCTGATTGCGACCCACCGCCTGGCGTTGCTGGAACTGGTTGACCGAATCATCGTTGTCGATGATGGAAAAGTCGTATTGGATGAACCCAAGGAGGAAGCGATCCGCCGACTCAGCGCGACGCCTGCCAACGGAGCTGCACAACATGGCTAATGTTCAAGAAACGTTGGCGCGGTTGCGCGCCTATACGCGTAATAAAAGTCCGCGGGAGGCCATGGACCCCGCCGATGACGCGGCATTGCACCACTCAACCCGGATCATCTCCAGCCTGGTGTTGATCGTGCTTATCCTGTGCCTCTGGGCCTGGCTCGCCGAACTCGATGAGGTGTCCAAGGGCGACGGCAAGGTGATTCCCAGCTCCCACGAACAAGTCATTCAATCCTTGGAGGGTGGCATCCTGGCGGCACTCAACGTCGCTGAAGGCGATCTGGTGGAGGAGGGGCAAGTGCTGGCCCAGCTTGACCCAACAAAAACCGAGTCAAATGTCGAGGAGAGCGCTGCGCGTTACCGTGCAATGCTGGCTAGCGCCACCCGACTACAGGCCGAAGTCGACGGCAAGCCGTTGAGTTTTCCTGACGAGCTGCAGGCCTACCCCGAATTGATCAATCGCGAAACCAGGCTGTATCAGGAACGCATCAACCGGCTCAAGGAAACGCAGGCGGGGGTCAATGATTCGCTCCGGCTGGTCGACCGTGAGCTGCAAATAACCCAATCCTTGGCAAAAACAGGCGCGGCCAGCAGTGTGGAAGTAATCCGCCTGCAACGTCAGCGTAGCGAACTGCAACTCAAGGGCACCGAACTGCGCTCGACCTATCAGGTGCAGGCGGGAGAAGAACTGGCCAAGGCTCGCTCCGAGGTCAGTTCGTTAAGTTCGGTGATTCGCGGCCGGGAAGACTCGTTGACACGTCTGACGGTCTTGTCGCCGGTTCGCGGCATCGTCAAGGGTATTGAAGTGACGACCATTGGCGGGGTCATTTCGCCTAATGGGAAGTTGATGCAGATCGTGCCGCTGGATGATCAGTTGCTGATCGAAACGCGCATTTCACCCCGGGATATCGCCTTCATCCATCCGAACCAGGCAGCCAAAGTGAAACTCACCGCGTATGACTATTCGATCTATGGCGGGCTGGACGGCAAGGTGGTGACGATTTCTCCGGACACCATTCAAGACAAGATCAAACCGGAAAACTATTACTACCGAGTCTTCATCCAGACGGATTCGAATGCACTCACAAATAAAACCGGCGAGCGGTTCGCCATCGTGCCGGGGATGATCGCGACAGTCGATATCAAGACCGGCTCCAGAACGGTGCTGGACTATCTGATCAAACCGTTTAATAAAGCCCAAGAGGCTATGCGGGAACGTTGAGCCTGCCGTCGATGTGACAGGGTTGCACTCAACACTTTGCCTAATGCATTTGAATTGGTTGAAAAATATGTTTCCTGATTGTGTTGTGGTTATTGAACATCATGCTTTCCAACGCGCTGTACTGGTTAAGGCCCTGAATAATTCGAACATCGAGCGCGTGCTATCGGCCAGTACTGCCGAGCAGGCCATTGGTCTTCTGCGACTGCTACCCCGCGTCGATATTGTTTTTTTCGATTTGGCCGACGGTTCAATCAACCACTCTGATTTTTTGAAAGTGGCCAGCGAACTTGGGAATGTGCAGGCACTGGTGGCGTATAGCGAGTTACAGCCGGATCTTTACCGTGCGGTCAGGCAGATGAAGACACTGTCCGGACTGAAGTTACTCGGCCTCTTGGACAAACCTTTGCAGATGCAGGATTTGCAACGGTTACTGTCAAACTTCAAGCACCGTCATTCGGTGCTATCAATGCCCGACTTGTCGGTGCCTGAGTTGATACCTGAAGACCAGGTGCGACATGGCTTGGCGGTAGGCGCGTTCGAGGCCTGGTATCAGCCCAAATTCAACCTTGTCGACCAGCAGCTGTTCGGCGTTGAAGCGCTGGTGCGCTGGCGCCATCCCTCGCGGGGAATGTTGTTACCCCGTGACTTGTTGGGGGCCGTACTGGCCTATGACTTGATTGATGAAATGCTCAAACAACTGTTGAACCAGGGCATTGCCTTGTTGCTGCATTTGCAGGGGCAAGGGGAGGACCTAGGGTTGGCGTTTAACCTGACAGCGTCTCAGTTGGTTCGCAATGAACTCGTGGAGCATATTCTTCAATGCTTGCAGGAACATGATTTGCCAGGTTCGGCACTCACGTTCGAAGTCGCTGAAAGCAGCCTCCTGGATTTGCCTGCCTCGGCATTGGCAAACCTGGTGCGTTTGCGCGAGGCGGGGTGTGGGTTGTCGATCGACGACTTCGGCCTGGGGTTTTCGTCGTTGCGGTTGTTGGCACAGCTGCCCTTCAAGCAAATTAAGCTCGATGGGGTATTTGTCCAGGACCTGGCCGATCCGGGTAACCGAGCGGTCGTTGCCAGTAGCCTGGCGTTAACTCAGGCATTACGCATGGATTTGGTCATCGAGGGGGTCGGAAGCCAATTTGCGCTTGATGCACTGGTTGAGCTGGGCTGCCACTTCGGCCAGGGGTTTCACTTGGCGGTGCCCATGTCCGGTGCTGACTTTTGCTCCTGGTTCAATCACTACCGCAGCCAGCAGGGTCTGGGTAAAGGGCCCGGGGAGGTAAAATAGTTCAGTCCGTTGTTTTGTCGACGTGGAATTGAGCTACCTTAAGAGTTCGATGAGTCGGTCTCGCCAATGCTGTTCTTTGTGCTGATAAAGAGGTTCGTATGTTGAAGGCGTTAATAGTCGACGACCATCCGTTTATTCGTTCGTCCGTGAAAATGCTCCTCAAGGTAGGGCACGTGGAAGTGGTGGCCGAGGCCGAGAACGGTGTCGAGGCGGTTTACCTGGCTCGCACCCACGTACCTGACTTGATCGTGCTGGATATCTCGATGCCTTTGCTTGACGGTTTGGAGGTCATTAGTCGTATTTGCGCCTTGGAGCTGCCGATCAAAATACTGGTGTTGACCTCTCTGGACGCCGCCTTCTATGCTCATCGCTGCATGACCATCGGTGCGTCCGGGTATGTGTCCAAGAGCGATGACCTTGAGGAACTGATGCGCGCAGTCAAAGTGATTCGTGAAGGCTTCAGTTATTTCCCGGTGCTCGCCAACAGTTCGGTGCGCCCGGTCGATAACCAGACATCCGAACATGAACTGATCCAGCAACTGTCCAATCGTGAGCTGGCCATTTTGCAACAGCTCGCCCGTGGCTACAGCAACAAGGAAATCGGTGACGCTATGTTATTGAGCAATAAGACGGTCAGTACGTATAAAAGCCGGTTGATCGAAAAGCTCAAGGTCAAGTCAGTGGTCTACCTGGCTGATTTCGCCAAACGTAACCACCTGATTTAAATGAGTCGCCTGTCAACGTACCTGGTTTTTTTGGTCCTATTGGTTGCTTCGGGTTATGCCGCTGCTGCCGAGCCAGGTTATGAGTCGCCGACGCTACTGGCTCATGCCCCTGTCGAAGCGTTTGACGTTAAGTTGCAGAACGAGGACTGGCGCTGGTTACGCGATAAAAAGGTATTGGTGATCGGCACGGCGCTCAACGATCCTGCACCCTTGGTCATTTCTTCCGAACCTGCGGATTTCGAAGGGGTAACGGCCGACTATGCCGGGCTGCTGGCTGAATCCATTGGGGTTGATGTTCATATCCGGCGTTATCAGAACAGGGACCTGGCACTGCAGGCGCTCAAGCGCGGAGAACTCGACATGCTCGGGTCAGGGCGCGAGCAGGAGGCCGCCCAGCCTGGGCTGGCTCTGTCGCATGCCTACATTACCGATCAATTGGTGCTGGTCAGCAGCCGTGCTCCGGGCGTCCCCCAGCAGCAGGGCCTTGCGGGCCAGCGCCTGGCATTGGCCAAATACCACACTGACCCTGCGCTGATCCAGGCGCTCTATCCTAAAGCCAAACTCGAACTTTACCCATCTGCGCTGGAGGGCATCAGTGCGGTCGTATTTGGGCAGGCAGACGCATTCGTGGGAGCAGGCATTACTTCCAGCTACCTGATTGGGCAGAATTTTTACGGCGATGTGCATGTGGAGCCATCGGCGGATAGACGTCTGAGCGGTGTGGGTTTTACCTTGAATGCCAATAACAAGCCGTTGTTGCATATCGTCAATCAAGCCCTGGACGCCATTCCTGCAGCCGAAAAGCACGCGATTGCACGGCGCTGGAGGCTGCGCACCCCTGCACGAGATAGCCTCGACGTTGACCTGAGTCCGCAAGAGCAGCAGTGGCTGCAGGCAAACCCACGCCTTCGGGTGGTGGTCATCGACGGTAACCCACCGCTGACGTTTTTTGATCAAAACAACGTGTTCCGCGGCCTCAATGCCGACCTGCTGGAGAAGATCAGCCAACGTACCCATCTACAGTTTGACGTGGTTCGTGCGGCCTCTTTCGATGAACAGGCTGACCTGTTGAGCAGTGGCAAGGCTGACCTGGCGCCGACATTCCAGCATGACGAGCGATTGGATGAGCTGCGATATACCCGCCCTTACATGACCAACCCTGATGTATTCGTCAGTCGCGTGGGCGAGGAAGAGCCTGGCAGCCTTGAAGAAATGGCGGGCAAGCGCCTGGTGGTTAGCCCTGGCAGCTATTGGGCCACCTACGTCCGCCAGCATTACCCGGACATCACACTGATGGAGGCGGGCAGCCGTGCTGACCAGATGGCGCTGGTTGCACAGAACAAGGCGGATGCCACGCTCAGTATGCTGTTGGCCTCCCGTTATATGATTTCTACGTTCTATCGTGACCGTCTACGCATTACGCGTACGGTAGGTGAGCAGTCAGCCCAGTTGAAATTCGCGACCCCTCGTAAATCCCTGGAGCTGTATTCGATCCTGGATAAAACCTTGCGCAGTTTCCCCCGCGAAGAGCTGGACGCCTTGTCCGATCGTTGGCGCGGTGAGGTGATGCTGGACAATCGCGGCACCCAAGCCAGCCAACGTGCTTTTCTCAAGTGGCTGGCGTTCGCGACAGGCCTGTTGCTGGCAGCCGCTGCGTGGATCATTTACTTGCGCCGCCAGATTCAACGACGTGAAACCGCCGAACGGGCATTGAAGGAGCAAATGGATTTTCTGCGCGTGCTGATCGATGGCTTGCCCCATCCTATCTACGTGCGAGACCGGCAGACCCGCATGCTGCTGTGCAACCGTCGCTATCTGGAGGCTGTCGGACGTTCACGTGAAACCGTCGTTGGTACGCTGCTCACGGATGACCCGACTATCGAACCTCATGATGCTCGGGTGTTTGAACAGCAGTACCGCGACGTAATGGCAGCAGGCGAGGAGCATATTCAAGATCGCCAGTTGATACTGGCCGGTGGGCAAGCGATCGACGCCTACCACTGGATTCTTCCGTTTCGCGATAGCAGCGGTGAGGTCAACGGGATCATCGCCGGGTGGATCGATATCAGCGAGCGGGAGCGTTTACTCAGCGAGCTGAAAGAGGCCAAGCAGGAGGCTGATGGTGCCAACCGCGCGAAGACCGCCTTCCTGGCGAACATGAGCCACGAGCTACGCACGCCGATCAATGCGGTGGTCGGGATGTTGGAACTGGCCATGAAAAAAGCTGACCAGGGCGTGCTTGATCGGTTCGCGATCGAGGTGGCGTCCAGTGCTGCACGGGCGCTGCTGGAGTTGATTGGTGACATTCTGGATGTCGCGCGTATTGAATCCGGGCGTTTAACCCTGGCCCCGCAAAGAGCGGCCTTCAAGGCGTTGGTGGATGAGGTGGTGCAGGTACAGAGCGCAGGCGCGCGGCAAAAAAAACTGGAGCTGGTGTGTGAGTTTGATGACCAAGCCGATCGCGACGTGTTGATCGACCCAGTGCGGTTCAAACAAGTGCTGGCGAACCTGCTGAGCAATGCCATCAAGTTCACCGCTAAAGGCCAAGTGTTGGTCAGCATCAAGGCGACGCTCGACGAAACGAATCAACAGATGGATATACAACTGCTGGTGCGCGATACCGGCATTGGTATCAGCACACAAGACCAACTGAAACTGTTCGCGCCCTTCAGCCAGGTTGGCAACTCTAGCCAGTTGACTGTCGGAGGCTCGGGGCTGGGGCTGACCATCTGCCGCACGTTATGCACGATGATGCAGGGGCAGTTGAACCTGAGCAGTGTGCTGGGCCTGGGTACGCAAACTGAGGTTCTGTTGACGCTGCCTATCCTGGCGCCGTTGCCCTACAGCCCGCCCGAGCCGGTTGAGGAGTTACCCGCCAGTGAACTGCAAATCCTGGTGGTGGATGACTATCCTGCCAACCGCTTGTTGTTGCTGCAACAGTTGAGCTACCTGGGGCATAGCGTCAAGGACGAACAGGATGGGGCGCATGGGTTGCGTGCCTGGCGTAACCATCCCTTTGACGTGGTGATTACCGACTGCAACATGCCGGTGATGAATGGCTATGAACTGGCCAAGGCTATCCGTACCGACGAGGCCGCCTCAGGCAAATCGCCTTGTCTGATTCTAGGGTTTACCGCCAACGCCCAACCGGATGAGATCGACCGCTGCCTGGCGGCGGGCATGGATGATTGCCTGTTTAAACCCATCAGTATGAAGGAGCTGTCCGCACGACTGTCGGGGGTGGAATCAGCATTCGAGCCGCTACCCGACAGCGATGAGGTCACGAACCTGGACGATGAAATCGACCTGGTCAGCCTTGAGCAACTGACGTACGGCGACCAAGAGTCGATCCACAGCCTGCTGCAAGATCTACTGAGCAGTAACGAGGACGATCAGGTACGGCTCCTCAAGCTCTTCAGCCAGAGCGACCTGACCGGACTGGCTGACCTGGCGCATCGGGTCAAGGGGGGAGCGCGTATCGTCAAGGCCAAGCGCTTGATCCAATGTTGCGAGCAGTTGCAGGCCGATTGCGATGGGCAGGACGCTGCACGTTTGACCGAGTCCGTTGATGCCCTGCACCAGGCGATGGATGCGCTGACACAGATGCTGACCCAGCGAATCGCTCAGCATACTGGCTGACCGTCTGTTGGGCAGGGGCATGCTCCGAGGCCCTGGAGCAGAAATGTTCGCCGGGAAATTTCCTACATTTCGGTCAGGGAAATCCTCGGATAATTCCGCTCGAGAAGAGATGACCTCCCCCCCACCGAACCCGTTCGGGAATGATCCACCTTCCATTGACGGCGCACAGCGCCGGCTATAGGAGGGGGCGATCGATTCGCACGGCAACGTTTTTGAGCTTGCGTCATGGATGACCTGAATACACCTGTCCTGTTGGGACGTGGTGCATTGAGGCTCATCTACACTGTTGGATTGGATGGGCATCGACTAACACCAGCAATCAGGGCGTGTCGGGCGTTCGTGCTGCAACCCAATTGTGGAGAATGAGTGATGCAAGTGTTGCCCCTGCGTGTGCTGGTGCTGGAGGACCATCTTTTCCAACAGACGGTCGCCGTCAACTTGCTGAAGAAGCTTGGCTGTCAGGCAGTTTTCAGCGCCTCCAACGGTACCCAGGCCCTGGAGACCTTGCAGAGAGTCGGCGCGGTGGACATTGTCCTGTGTGACCTGCGTATGGAAGGTATGGACGGCCTGGAGTTCTTGCATCGCGTTGCCCGCGTGGGTCTGGTGGGCGCGGTAATCCTGAGCAGCTCCTTGAGCGGGGATGTGCGCCAGGCTGCACGCCAACTCGTGACATTGTTGGGGTTACCGTTGTTGGGAGACTTGGGAAAACCGTTGCACGCCGACGCATTGAACGAGCTTTTGCAAAAACACCTGCACAATCCCAGGAGCATACCAACACGTTTGGAGCCCGTGGAGCTTGCACCAGCAGGCGAAGTCCGCTCGGCCATGCAACATCACCAGATGGAGACGTACTTTCAGCCCAAGATCAACTTATTGACGGGGGAGGTCATTGGCGTTGAGGCGCTGACACGCTGGAATCATCCAACTCAGGGCGTGGTGTCTCCAGCGGTCTTCATGCCGGCTATCGAGAGTTGTGGCCTGCTCAATGAGCTGTTGTTCAGCCAGATCAAACATGGTCTGGCACTCGCGCGTAAGGCCTCGAGTCAGGGGCATGTATTGAACGTCGCGTTCAACCTGGAACCTGTACAGCTCTCCAATCCCGAGTTGGTGTCGGTCATCAGAAGCATCTTGTGCAGCTTTGGCTTGCCCGCTTCCAGCCTGACGTTCGAGCTGACAGAAAGCGGCTTGCTTGAGGCCTCGGCCACTTGCCTGGAAAGCCTGGTGCGGTTACGCATGATCGGGTGCCGATTGTCCATTGACGACTTCGGTGTGGGCTTTTCCTCCCTGCAGCGCTTGTGCCAATTACCCTTCAACGAAATCAAACTGGATCGTGAGTTTGTCCGAGGGCTGGGCCATGACCCGCGATGCGAGGCAGTGATCAATTGCACGCTCGGCCTGGGCAAGGCGCTGGGCATGTCAGTGGTGGTGGAAGGGATAGAAACATCAGAGCAATACCAGCAGTTGCTTGCGCTTGGGTGTGTTCAGGGACAGGGCTATTTCTTCGCCAAACCCATGACCGAACACGATTTGCTGGCCTGGCTGACGACGCGCGCCAACCCTGAAAAAAACGTCTGATACCGGTCCGGTCTGAAAGGATATAACAAATGCCGACACGCTCCTTACGCATACTGATTGCCGATCACTCCCACCTTCAACGCTTGAGCATTGAGAAGATGCTCAATCACTGCGGCTATCATCGTGTGGCCCCTATTGGCTCCTTCAAGGAGTTGCTGTTGATTGTCGATAATGCCCATGAGCCTTTCGATCTGCTGGTGATCAACAGCACGTTCGGCGGGACGATGATGCTCGATCTTGAAGCCTTCTGCCGTGATTGCGCCCGCGTGCATCATG
Source organism: Pseudomonas sp. L13 (assembly GCF_009935965.1). Taxonomy (NCBI): domain Bacteria; kingdom Pseudomonadati; phylum Pseudomonadota; class Gammaproteobacteria; order Pseudomonadales; family Pseudomonadaceae; genus Pseudomonas; species Pseudomonas sp. L13. Next base: position 5,077 of record NZ_QODJ01000076.1, on the reverse strand, counting down.
CATTGATTTATGATGGACTTCCCCTGCCCGTGTCATCGCCGCAAGGAAAGCCGCCGGCCAGGGTCATCAAAAAGCTGGCCGGTGTACCGGATACGGACGCCATCAAAAAGGTCATGGTAGAGATCGACCCCGAGAAGCCAAAGCGTTCTTCCTATTTTTTCCGTACGCCTTCGCACTGAATCACCAGCCGCCCCGCCTGAGACCCTTGCCAGCTCGATCAATCATCGCTCAATACACGCCAGGCGCCTACGGCGCTGGCGTGTCGTTGAGCCGTTTGGCTGTCGCTGGAAGGTAGGCCACCTTCAGAAAGTAATCCTTCCCCAGCAGTTTGCCCTCGCCAAACCAGATCATGCCGTTTTGCTGCAGCCTCAAACCCGAAAAGTCGTACTCAAATAGGGTGCGCGTGCTGCTGACAAACGTGAACTGGTCCGCGTCCAGTTTCAGGACTTTATATTCGGTGCCGGGCGGGGGCGTCTGCTCCTTCAGTCGCTGCAGATAATCCTCTGTCAGGCCAGTGAACATAGTCATGGATAGCTGACGATATTGTTCCAGCGTCAGGCCCGGACGATGCTGCAACTCGGTGGCGATCAGGGCGAAAAAGTCTGCATTGGTCTGTGCGATGGCCAGCTTGCCCGGCAGGCTCGCCAGCAATTTCGCCTGGTCGACTTGAGGTGCGGGCTTTTCCGCGGGCTTGTTCTTGTCCCCAGGCGGGGCGCCTGCCGGTTCGACCAACAGGCCGTTCAGGCTCATGGGCGACAGCACGCTGATTGCCAGGTAGGCTGCGCAAGCACGCGCCTGGGTCTTGCGGTCACCGTTGACCAGCAGCGAAAGTGGGTGACCCTGCGGCGGAATATTCTGCGCATTACCACCTTGTTGCTGGATAAAACGATTCACGTTTTCCTGCTGGGTTTCGCCCTTGGCCAACGCGCAAATTTGCTCCATGACCAAGGGATTCTTATGCGGGGCGAGGGCGTCAGCCAGGCTGAAGACCGCGCTTTGCAGGATGGGCAGGGCAGGTACATCCAGCCATTGGGGGTGGCTGGCCGTAGGAGGAGGCGCAGTTTTTTCCTGGCACCCGGCCAGGCCAAGACAAGCGATCAATCCAAAGCAAAGCGGCAGTTGGGGTTTCATTGAGGTGATCCTGTCTCGGGTTGATCTGTTGATGTGAGTGAGCGTAGAAGAAAAAAGCCCGACGCAGGCCTCATGCACCTCCAAATGTAAGAGGGGGCTAGCTCCCGATAGCGATAAGTCAGTCATGTAGATGTCGACTGACACTCCCTATCGGGAGCTAGCCCCCTCCCACATTCGATACTGGCATTACACGCAGGCCAGATTTCTTCCAGACTGTTTCAGGTCGCAATTACCACTGGTAGCCAACCCCCAAGGCGACACCGGTGTCATTCTGACTGCTGGTAGTGCCCATGAAGTTGGTCGACCACCGGCCGTTCTCGGACACATGCGAAACACCAATCGCCAGTGCCGATTGCCCGCGGTAATTGCCCATGGCCACCGAGGTCATGCTGCCCCCGGGCACCGATGAGCGGGGGAGGCTGGCCATCGCCATCGCGCCGGCGATACCGGCGCTCAGGGTATCGTCCTGCTGCTTGAGGTTACGTTTGAGGTCGGTAAAACGCTGGTCGGTATAAGCCTTGGAATTGATGTTGGCATTCATGATGCCGCGGCTTACTTGGTCAATGTTGGCGGCATCCGTGCCGCGGGTACCGGCGGCGACATTGGTGATTTGGCGTTCGCCGTTCGCGGTGCCCACCGAGACGCTGTTCTCACGGTCGGCCACCGAGTTGGCACCCAGCGCCACGCTGTTCTGTGCCGTGGCCTGGGCGCCGTTGCCCGTTGCCGTGGCATTTTCAGCGCTGGCCACGGTGTTGCTGCCCACGGCCATGCTGTTGTTACCCGAAGCCTGCGAGCCCATGCCACCGGCAACAGCGTTGGTGCCGGTTGCCTTGGGTTGTGCGGCGGCGCGGGTGTTATTGACCTGGAATGCACCACTGGTGCCGTTCTGCACACTGGTCACTGCGGCATCGACCTTGGCGACGCTGCTGGTCACGTTGGCAATCGCACCGTCCACGTTTTTGATCGAGCCCTGGATTTGATTCAGGCTGGTATCGGTGTAGGCCTTGGACTCGGCGACCGCACCATCGAGCTGACGCACGTTGACCGCATCGGTCGCCTGGCGGCCATCTGCGACATTGCTCAGCACGCGGGTTTCACCGGCGGCCGCGTTGCCCACCGACACCACGCCGGCGGTGGTGTTGCTCGCGTTCGAATATTTACCGGTGTAAGTCTCGGTGCCGCGCTGGTCGTCGCTGGCGCCCTTGCCGATGGCGACACTGCCGGCAGCGGCAGTTTTCGCGCCGTCACCAATCGCCACTGAGCTGGTCCCAGTTGCCACGGTTTCATTACCCATGGCAATGGCCGCGGTGCCGCTGGCTTGGGCATTGGGGCCTACCGCCATGGCGTCGGTGCCGGTGGCCATCGAGTCGGCCTTGGCCGAACTGGCGTGGAAATACTTGATGCTTGAACCGCTGTTGACGATGTTGTTGAGTTGATTGCTCAGGCCGACGACGGTGTTATTGGTCAAGAACAGCTGGCTGCCATTGACTGCGTCGGTGCTGGTAGCGCTCAGGCTGCCGGCGGCGACGTTGGTCAGGGTGGTGGCAGAGCCGCCAGGGTTGAAGGTCACTCGCGTCTTGCTGTTCACATCATCGTACTTGACGCCCACGGCGGCGGTATTGGCCAGGCTGTTGCTCAGGCCGGTCAAGGCATCACCGACATTCGCGCTGGTGGTGGCGGTGGTTGTATTGCCCGCCGCATCAATGGTGGTGGTGCTGAAGCTCGGGGCGGTCACGGCGCCCGTCACCGGATCCACGTGTGAGCCGCCACCCAGTGCATTGACGATGTACTGGCTCTGGTTGCCGGAATTGGCAATCAGGTTGTTGAGTTGCGCGGTGGTACTGAACAATTGGCTGCCGTTCACCGCGTCGGTGCTGGTGGCGCTCAGGCTGCCCGCGGCCACGTTGCTAAGCGTGGTTGCGGTGCCGCCCTGGTTGAAGGTCACGCGAGTTTTGCTGTTCACGTCATCGTACTTGACGCCCACGGCGGCGGTGTTGGCCAGGCTGTTGCTGAGGCTGGTCAAAGCGTCACCGACATTGGTGCTGGTGGTGGCGGTGGTCGTGTTGCCAGCCGCATCAATGGTGGTGGTGTTGAAACTTGGGGCGGTCATGGCGCCCGTGACCGGGTCCACTTGCGCACCGCCGCCGAGGGCGCTGCTGACACCTTGGCCGAGTTGGCCCAGTTGGGTACCGGCGCTGCTGGCGAGGTTGCTGATCTGCGTGCTCAGGTTGGTGCTCAGGTCGCTGACCGAAGTGTTGGTTGCGTTCAACTGGCTGCCATTGACCGCGTCGGTGCTGGTGGCCGAGACCCGACCAGCGGCGACGTTGCTGATCTGCCGTTCGGCACCGACGGTGCCGACGCTGAGCACGCCCACAGGCGCGGCGCCGGCGTAGGTGTAAGTGGTGCCGTTGACTACGCCATTGGCGGTCGCGGTTGCGGCAGCAGTGGTAGCGCCATTACCCAAGGCCAGGGAGTTGGCGATACTGGCGTTGGCGCCATTGCCCAGTGCAATGGCGTTGTCGGCCGAAGCGGTTGCCACTGGACCGATTGCCATGCTGTCGTTGCCGCTGACAGTGCTGTCGCCCAGGGCTGAGTTGCTGTGGAAATACTTGATGCCAGCGCCGTTGGTGACGATGTTGCCCAGTTGGGTGCTGAAGCTGTTGCCCAGGTTGGTAATCGATGTGTTGAGGCTGGTGCCCAAATCCGTGACCGAGGTGTTGGTGGCATTCAACTGGCTGCCATTGACTGCCTCGGTGCTGGTTGTGCTCAAGGTGCCGGCGGCGACGTTGGTTAGCGTGGTAGCCGTCCCGCCTGGGTTGAAGGTCACCGAGGTTTTGGTGCTCACGTCATCGTACTTGACGCCCATCGCAGCGGTGTTGCTCAGGCTGGTGTTGAGACTGGTCAGGGCAGCGCCAACATTGTTGCTGGTGGTAGCGGTGGCATTGCCTGCCGTGTCGATGGTAGTGGTGCTGAAGCTCGGGGCAGTCATTGCACCCGTTACCGGGTCCACTTGCGCACCGCCGCCGAGGGCGCTGCTGACACCTTGGCCGAGTTGGCCCAGTTGGGTACCGGCGCTGCTGGCGAGGTTGCTGATCTGCGTGCTCAGGTTGTTAACCGACGTATTGACGTTGGTGCTCAAGTCGGTAACCGATGTGTTGGTGGCGTTCAACTGGCTGCCATTGACCGCGTCGGTGCTGGTGGCCGAGACCCGACCAGAGGCGACGTTGCTGATCTGCCGCTCGGCACCGAGGGTGCCCACGCTGAGCACGCCGACAGGCGCAGCACCGGCGTAGGTGTAAGTAGTGCCGTTGACTACGCCACTGGCGGTCGCGGTTGCGGCAGCAGTGGTGGCGCCGTTACCCAGGGCCAACGAGTTGGCGATGCTGGCGTTGGCGCCGTTGCCCAATGCAATGGCGTTGTCGGCCGAAGCGGTTGCCACTGGACCGATTGCCATGCTGTCGGTGCCGCTGACAGTGCTGTCGCCTAGTGCCGAGTTGCTGTGGAAATACTTGATGCCAGCGCCGTTGGTGACGATGTTGTCCAGTTGGGTGCTGAAGCTGTTACCCAGGTTGGTAATCGATGTGTTGAGGCTGGTGCCCAGGTCCGTAACCGACGTGTTGGTGGCATTCAACTGGCTGCCATTGACTGCCTCGGTGCTGGTTGTGCTCAAGGCGCCGGCGGCGACATTGGTCAAGGTCGTTGCAGTCCCACCCTGGTTGAAGGTCACCGAAGTTTTGGTGTTCACGTCATCGTACTTGACGCCTTCGGCGGCAGTGTTGGTCAGATTGCTGATCTGCGTGCCCAGGTTAGTGACCGAGGTGTTGACGCTGGTGCTCAGGTCAGTAACCGAAGTGTTGGTGGCGTTCAACTGGCTGCCATTGACCGCGTCGGTGCTGGTGGCCGAGACTCGACCAGCGGCGACGTTGCTGATCTGCCGTTCGGCACC
>NZ_QODJ01000075.1:0-24094 GCF_009935965.1 Pseudomonas sp. L13 | reverse complement strand
GCGGCGTGATTTTTAAGAGCAAAAACAATGAGTTATTTTTTGTTTGATAAGAGCTGGCTTGCCTGCGATAGCATCACCTGGGTATCACTGATACACCGAGGTGTCTGCATCGCGGGCAAGCCCGGCTCCCACATAAGCCCCCTCCCACTTGGGTTATGCGGTGTGGCTTAAACCGGACTTAAAACTTGTAACCGATACCCACCATGTAAACCATCGGGTCTACATCCACATTGACCTTGGCACGAGTGCCCTGGCCCAGCGCGTTGTTATCCACAGTCGCCTTGGTGCTGATGTCGATGTAGCGCGCCTGGGCGTTGATCATCCACTTGTCGTTGATCATGTAGTCGGCGCCGATCTGTGCAGCCCAGCCCCAGGAGTTCTCGGCCTTGAAGTTGCTGAAACCAGCCTGTTCGGCACGGCTGCCGACGTGCTCGTCATAGATCCAGGTGTAGTTGATACCGGCGCCCACATACGGCTGGAACGCAGACTTGTGGTCCAGCGGGTAGTACACGACGCTCAAGGTCGGCGGCAGGTGTTTCAGGGTGCCGAGCTTGCCGTTGGCGGCGCCGAGGGCGGTGTTCTTGATCTTCACGTCATGCTCGAACGGCGTAGCCGCGAGCAATTCGATGCCGACGTGGTCGGTGATCATGTAGGCGAAGTTCAAGCCCAATTGGGTGTCGCTGCTCATGGTCGCCTTGCCGCCCAGGTTGGTACCGGCCAATGGGCCCTGGTCAACCTTGACGCTGCTGCTGTCGGCCTTCGGGTTCACGGTAATTGCACCGGCGCGAACCAGAATATCGCCCGCCTGGTGGGCGTGTGCGACGGGGGCGACGAGGGCGAGCGCGAAGAGGGACGCGCCGAGCAGAGACTTGTTCATGGGAGCTCCAAAGGACGTTTAAAAGTTGTACGTCCAATGGTAAAGATCGTTCCGTTCGGTCTTTTGACTCAGCTCAATGAAAGGGTGATCAGCGTTATTCCTGCAGCTCGTACATGTAAATTTTCTCGGCATCCATCTGGTAACCAGCGTCCGCTAACTCGCTGGACGATGGCTTGACCTGCATCGCGCCCTCGATCCAGTACGGTTGATACAGCTCATCGAGCTTCACCCCCACCTCGCTTTTTACATGCACGATCTGGTTCGACGGCGGTGGCGGCACATGGATGCAGGCGCCGAAATACGGCACCAGCAGAAACTCCGTGGTGCGGCCTTCTTCGCTGACTTCCAACGGCACGATATACCCCGGCAGGCGAATATGCTGGCCATCCAGGCTCTGCACCACCGGCGCGTTGGGCATGTCCTGCCTGGCGGCGGGCGCGGCTTCGACGGACAAGGCATCGGCCATGTTCGACAGGTCGTGCAGCGGCTTCATATTGGGCACTTCAGGTGGTGCATCCGGCGGGATCATCTCCTGCCAGGACAAATCCTTGGGCTGTTCATCCGCCCAGGCAGGCACGGCCATCAACAACAACAGGGCAAACAGGGCACGACGCATCGAAGCCTTCCTCATAAACGGATGGACAGGCCATCGGCCAAAGATTGGCGGTAGGCGCGCCACGCGGGCACGCTGCCCATCAACAGGGCGGCCGCCAGGATACCGGCGAGCAACGTCCATTCATATTCGCTCGGCCACGACATCGGCAGGTCCAGGCCGTAATTGGCCTGCAAATAACCCCGTGATGCGGCTATGCACAGGTACAGCAACCCTAGGCCCGCCACCACGCCAGACAAGGCCAGGGCAAAGGCTTCGAAGATCAGCAGCGTTGCGATGTGCCAAGGCCGCGCACCCACCGACCGCAGGATCGCCATCTCGCGGCGGCGCTCGTTAAGGCTGGTGAGGATCGCCGTGAGCATGCCGATCAAACCGGTCAGCACCACGAACAGCGAGATCACGAACAAGGCTTTTTCGGCAGTGCCCATCATGCTCCACAGTTCTTGCAGCGCGACGCCTGGCAGGATCGCCAGCATGGGCTCGCCACGGAATTCATTGATCTGGCGTTGCAAGGCAAAGGTGGAAATCTTGTTGTTCAGGCCGAGCATGAACGCGGTAATGGCTTGCGGCGTGAGGTCCATATTGCGCGCCTGGTCGGCACTGATGCGGCCTTTGCCCTGGGCCGGCACGCCGTTGTGCCAGTCGATATGGATCGCTTCCATGCCGCCGAGGCTGATATGCAACGTGCGGTCCACCGGCGTGCCGGTGCGCTTGAGAATGCCCACCACCGTAAACGGCTTGTCGTCGTGCTTGACCAGGCTGACCACTGCCACGCCGTGGGCCAGCACCAGCTTGTCGCCGAGTTTGTAATGCAGGGCGTCAGCCACTTCGGCGCCGAGCACCACCTCGAACGGGTCGGTGGCGAAGGCACGGCCGCTGGCCAGCTCGAGGTTTTGCTTGCGCCCGTACTGGTAGTGCTCGAAGTAGGATTCGTTGGTGCCCATCACCCGGTAGCCGCGGTGGGAGTCGCCAAGGGAAATCGGGATCGCCCATTTCACTTGAGGGCTGGCGGCGAAGTGCTCGTAGCTGTCCCAACGGATGTTGTTGGTGGCGTTGCCAATGCGGAACACCGAATACAGCAGCAGGTTGACCGAGCCGGAACGGGCGCCGACGATCAGGTCGGTGCCGCTGATGGTGCTGGCGAAACTGTTGCGCGCCTCGACGCGCACACGCTCCACCGCGAGCAGCAAACAAACGGAAAGCGCGATGGCAAACGCGGTGAGGATCGCGGTAAAGCGGCGGTTAGCCAGGCTGGCCATGGCTAGACGGAACAGATACATCTCAAACCTCTGCGGGCATGGCGGCGCGATTGAGTTCGGCCAGCGACAGGTTGCGGTCGAACAGCGACGCCAGGCTCTGGTCATGGCTGACAAACAACAGGCTGGCACCCGCTTCGCGGCATTCAGCGAACAGCAACTGCAGGAAGGCTTCGCGGGCGTCGTAGTCCAGGGCCGAGGTGGGCTCGTCGGCGATCACCAGTTCTGGCTGGCCGATCAGCGCGCGGGCAGCGGCCACTCGTTGTTGCTGGCCGATGGACAGCGAATCGGCACGGCGTTCCAGCAGGCTCTGGTCCTTCAAACCCAGGTGTGCGAGCAAGGTCGCAGCGGCCTGGTCGACACTGCCGTGGCGCTGCTTGGCCCGTTGCGCGCGTAGCTTGGAAAAGTGGCAAGGCAGCTCGACGTTTTCACGCACCGATAGAAACGGCAGCAGGTTGAACTGCTGGAAGATATAGCCCGTGTGATCCACACGGAAACGGTCACGGGCGCCGGCCGAGAGTTCGGTCAACTCCTGGCCGAGCAGGCGGATGCTGCCCTGGCTGGGCTTCTGCACACCGCCCAACAGCCCCAGCAAAGTGGTCTTGCCACTGCCGCTCGGGCCCTTGAGGAACAAGGTTTCCCCGGGTTCCAGGCGGAACGCGGGAATGTCCAGCAACTGCGGGTGACCGGGCCAGTTGAAGCCCAGGTTAGACAGTTCGATTAACGCTTGAGTCATGGGAAGTCAGTGTCGCCCGGTAGTCGTAAATGGCGCCGATCCACTGTGGGAGCTGGCTTGCCTGCGATGGCATCGCTGCAGTGTGCCTGCTGCACCGCGTCGCCTGTATCGCAGGCAAGCTAGCTCCCACATGGACCTTGTTTCAAATCAGAATTTCAGCGTGGCTGCGGTTGCCGTCGCGTCAACACCTTGCTGACCGCTTGGGCCGATCAGTTGTACCTGAATTTTCTGGGTGGCGGGGAAGGTCTTGAATACCTGGCTCAAGTCCAGGTTGCCCAGGGCTGCTGGCGTGGCGCAGGTGAACTGGTAATGGGCGTGGATTTCACTGTGGTCGTGATCATGCTCGTGGGCGGCGGCGCCTTTACCGTCGGTGGCGTGGTCATCGTCGTCCTGCTCGGCTTCTGGTTTGTCACCGAACAACGGGCTGTTGAGCTCCTGGCTGCTGACCACGCAACCTGCGGCCTTGGGCAGGTTGAACAGGGCCGATGGATTTTCCAGTTGTTTGCGCACGGCGGCGACCTTGGCTTTGTCGGCGGCGCTGGTTGCCACATGCTCGAAACCCACCAGGTTCATGGCTGGGCTGTCCAGTTCCAGCTCCAGGGCCTGGCCGTCCAGCACGGCATTCAGGCGCCCGACGCCATGTTCATGGGCGCCGAGGCTGCCGTGCTCGTGGTCATGGTCATGGTCTTCATGAGCATGAGCGACAGCCAGTGGCAGCAGGGCAAACGGCAAAGCGAGCAGCAAACGGCGCATGAGATGGCTCCAGGATGAAAGTTTTGTTATGTGATCTTATAACAATTGAGCCGAGAGTTTGACCGCCCGCTTGGTGTTGCGCAAGCTGCGTGGGAGCATGCCCGTCAGAAAAAATGCAGGAGTAAGGACGATGTTGCGAATTCGTGGAACCATCGGCGACCTGCCGGTGGACTTGACCTTGGAGCTGGACGACGGCGATTGGGCGCGATTGGGCGCCCAACTGCAGGCCGCCCCAACGCCCAGCGCGCCCGCTGCGGCACCGGTTAAACAGAACGAAGACCTGTGGCAGAACGCCCAGGATTTACTGCGCAAGGCCGGGCAACTCAATGGCCTGGAATTGCTCGACCAACTCGAGGGCTTGGCCGGCGATGCCGGGGCGGGCAAGCGCCTGCTGGTGCGCCTGCGCCACAGCGCGAACGTGAAGGTAGCCAGCGGCGGCGACACACCGCTCTACACCTGGGTCGGCCCTTTGTAGGAGCGAGCTCGCTCGCGAAAAACGACAACGATAACGCGGGCATCCTGAATGAACGTGGAGCCTATGGGTTTTTTCGCGAGCAAGATTGGGTTAGTACAACGCGGCAAACAACTTGCGGCGGTACACCGTGACCAGCGGGTGATCATTGCCCAGTAATTCGAACACCTGCAGCAAGGTCTTGTGGGGCAAGCCTTCGCTGTAGCTGCGGTTGCGGATAAACAACTTGAGCAACCCTTCCAGCGCCGCGTCGTATTGCTGGCGCGCCAGTTGCTGGATCGCCAACTGATAGGCCGCTTCGTCATCCTGCGGGTTTTGCGCCAGGCGGCTTTTCAGCTCGGCGGCGTCCGGCAAGTCCGCAGCCTGGCGCAGGAAGGTGATTTGCGCCTTGGCCCCGGCCAGCGCGGCCTTGTGGTCGTCGCTCTTGACCGCGTCGAGCACGGCCTGGGCTTCACCCAACTCACCGCGTTCGGCCAGGCAGCGTGCATACAGGATCAGGGCGGCGGCGTTGGTGTTGTCCTCGCCCAACAACTGCACCAGCAGCGCTTCGGCCTCGCTGATGCGCCCTTCGCTGAACAGCGCCTGAGCCTGCTCCAGCGGGTCTGCCGCAGCCGGTGGCGGCATTTGCACATGGGGCTCCAGCATTGCCCGTACTGCCGACTCCGGCTGTGCCCCGGCAAAGCCGTCCACCGGTTGGCCATCCTTGAACAGCACCACCGTCGGCAGGCTTTGAATGCCAAAACGCGCCACAATGTCTTGTTCGGCTTCGCAGTCGACTTTGGCCAGCAGCAACTCGCCCTGATAACTCTCGGCAATCTTCGCCAGCATCGGCATCAGCGCTTTGCAGGGAGCGCACCACTCGGCCCAGAAATCGACCAGTACGGGCTTCTCGAAGGAGTTCTGGATAACGGCCTGATCGAAGTTGGCGGTGGTGACGTCGAAGATGTACGGCGTGGGCTCACTCATGGGGGCGTCTCGAATAAAGCGGGAATGGGGGCAACTATAAGGGCTGGCGAGGTTGGCTGAAAGCATCGTGGTAGCTCGCACCTTGAAATGCATCCCCCTGTGGGAGCGGGCTTGCCCTAATGCCAGTCAGTTAAGCGCAGATCCCCTTCTGTAGGAGCGAGCTTGCTCGCGAAAAACGTCAACGATAAAGCGTGCTTCCTGAGTAAACGCAGCGCCTGTGAGTTTTTCGCGAGCAAGCTCGCTCCTACAAAAAAGCCTTGACTGACTGGCATAAGGGCTTGCCCGCGATGGCCTCAAGTGCGCCGCGAATGGTACAGGCTCACCTTACGAAACTCCCAAGGCTCAGCCAGATCCGGCAGGGTCAAGGCCTCGAGGATCTCCAGCCGCTGGTAATCAGGATGCTGGAAATCCCGTACCCGCGAATCCGCCACCAGCGCTTCGCGGCCGCGGGTGAGGAACTGATCCAGCAACGGCAAGTTGGCGCGGTCGTAGAGCACGTCGGCCACCAGGATCAGGTCGAAGCGGTCGGCTTCGGCAAAAAAGTCTGCCGAATAACTCAGCGCCACCTGGTTGAGTTCGGCATTCGCGCGGCAAGCGGCCAAAGCCAGTGGGTCCAGGTCGCAGGCCACCACCTCCAGGGCGCCAGCCTTGACGGCGGCGATCCCGGCCACACCCGAACCTGCGCCGAAATCCAGCACGCGTTTGCCGGCGACCCACTCGGGATGCGCTGCCAGGTAACGCGCCAATGCCAGGCCGCTGGCCCAGCAAAAACTCCAGTAGGGCGGCTCATGCAGGATGCGCCAGGTTTCTTCCTGGCTGAAGGCGCGGTCCATGTTGTCGGCGTCCAGCAGCCACAACGACAACGCGGTGCCCGGCAATGGGCAGGGCACCAATTGCGCATCGCCAATCAACGCGCTCAAGGCGTGTTGCAGGCCCAGCGGTGGCGTCATGGCGCCTTGACGAGTTGCAGGGGGCCGGTGCTCTGGGTGATCGCCTGGGTGACGCGCACGGCAGGGAGATGCAGGATCAATTGGCCGGACTGGCTGGCGCGACCGCGCAATTCCACGCGCGCTCCCGCCGGAAAAGCTTCAGGGTTGAAACGCAGGCGGAAGGCCAGGGGCTTGCCGTTGCCGCTCAGTACGCTGCTGGCGAGCAGTTGCTGCGGGCGCGAACGGTCGTCGATCACCAAGAGCGCCATCTCGACTTCGGCACCGGCCGGCACGTTGGTCAGGCTGCCGCTGATTTCGCGCTGATAGGCGGGCAGGGGGCCGAGGTCTTCAATGCCCGGGACTTTTTTCTCTTGCGCCGGTGTCGGTTGAGGCGCGGCCGGCTTGGGGGCTTCGCTGCTGCAGGCGACCAGGAAACTGAACAGGCTGAGTAGAACAAGTGGTCGTAACTGCATGTACGGCTCCAGAAAGGACAAAATCCGTGGCTTAAAAAATATGAAACATATAAGCCTGCCTATATACCGTAAAGGCTATGGCTTGTCTTGCCACAGGGATGCGCTACCATGGCCCTCCCATTTTTTGTTGCCTGCCAACCATGCACTGTCCCTTCTGCGGTGCCAACGACACCAAGGTCATCGACTCGCGTCTGGTCGCCGAGGGCGACCAAGTGCGTCGCCGGCGCGAATGCCTGGCCTGTGGTGAACGTTTCACCACCTTCGAAACCGCCGAACTGGTGTTGCCGCGTCTGATCAAGTCCGACGGCAGCCGCCAGCCTTTCGACGAAGAAAAACTGCGCGCCGGTATGCAGCGCGCCCTGGAAAAACGCCCGGTGAGTGTCGAGCGCCTGGAAGCGGCGCTGGTGCACATCAAGCACAAGCTGCGGGCGACCGGCGAGCGCGAGGTCAAGAGCCTGGTGGTCGGTGAACTGGTGATGGGCGAGTTGCAAAAGCTCGACGAAGTCGCCTATATCCGTTTTGCCTCGGTGTATCGACGCTTCCAGGACCTCAATGAGTTCCGCGAAGAGATCGACCGCCTGGCCCGTGAGCCCTCCAAACAATGACCTCTGAACAGGCTGTGCTCGACGCCCACTACATGGCCCGCGCCCTCGAATTGGCGCGCAAGGGCCTGTACACCACCCACCCCAACCCCCGTGTTGGCTGCGTGATCGTGCGTGACGGGCAGATTGTCGGCGAAGGCTGGCATGAGCGTACCGGCGAGCCCCATGCCGAGCCCAACGCCCTGCGCGCCGCTGGCGACAAGGCCCGTGGCGCGACGGTGTACGTGACCCTTGAGCCGTGCAGCCATCATGGCCGTACGCCGCCCTGCGCCGATGCGCTGGTGACCGCCGGCGTAGCGCGGGTTGTCGCAGGCATGCAGGACCCGAACCCGGAAGTGGCCGGGCGTGGCATGCAGCGCCTGGCCCAGGCCGGTATCGAGGTGCGCAGCGGTGTGCTGGAAACCGAGGCGCGGGCGCTTAACCCCGGCTTCCTCAAGCGCATGGAGCACGGCCTGCCGTTCGTGCGGGTCAAGCTGGCGATGAGCCTGGACGGTCGCACGGCGATGGCCAGCGGCGAAAGCCAATGGATCACCGGCCCCGCTGCCCGTGCTGCGGTGCAACGCCTGCGTGCCGAAGCCAGTGTGGTGCTGACCGGTGCCGACACGGTACTGGCCGACGGTGCCCGCTTGACCGTACGCGCCGCCGAACTGGGCCTGGACGCAGCAACCACCGCCCTGGCCATGTCGCGCCCGCCGCTGCGCGTGCTGATCGATGGCCGCCTGCGGGTGCCGCTCAACGCACCGTTCTTCAAGGCCGGCCCGGCATTGGTCATCACCTGCGTCACTGCGCAGAACCAGTTCCCCCGTGGCCCTGAGTGCCTTGTGGTTCCAGGTGTGGAGGGCCACGTTGACCTGCGCTCGGCATTGGTCGCCCTGGCTGCCCGTGGCGTCAACGATGTGTTGGTGGAAGCCGGCCCAAGCCTGGCCGGTGCGTTTGCCCAACAGGGCCTGGTGGATGAGTACGTGATATTCATCGCCGGCAAGTTCTTAGGCTCCGCTGCTCGCCCGTTGCTGGACTGGCCGCTTGAGAAGTTGGCCGATGCTCCCCAACTCAAGATCACCGACATGCGCGCTGTGGGCGACGACTGGCGAGTCACTGCCATCCCTGTGCCAGCAGCGAGCGTATAATTCCCGGCCTGCGCTTAAGCGGCAGCCCTCTCGTTTTCAGGAGAACGAAATGTTCACCGGCATTATCGAATCCATCGGCAGCATCCGTGCAATGACCCCCAAAGGCGGCGATGTCCGCCTGCTGGTTGAAACCGGCAAGCTGGACCTCGGCGACGTCAAGCTGGGCGACAGCATCGCCGTCAGCGGCGTGTGCCTGACCGTCATCGAGCTGCCAGGCAATGGCTTTGCCGCCGATGTCAGCCGGGAAACCCTGGACTGCACCGCGATGAACGACCTTGCGGCCGGCAGCCCGGTCAACCTGGAAAAAGCCCTGACGCCCACCACCCGCCTGGGCGGTCACCTGGTCAGCGGCCACGTCGACGGCGTCGGCGAAGTGGTAGCCCGCAGCGAGAACGCCCGCGCCGTGGAATTCCGTATCCGCGCGCCCAAAGAGCTGGCCAAGTACATCGCCCACAAAGGCTCGATCACCGTCGATGGCACCAGCCTGACCGTGAACGCCGTGAATGGCGCCGAATTCGAACTGACCATCATTCCCCACACCCTCAGCGAAACCATCATGGCCTCGTACCAGCCGGGCCGCCGGGTGAACCTGGAAGTGGACTTGCTTGCCCGTTACCTGGAGCGCCTGTTGCTGGGCGAAAAGGCCGCAGAGCCTGCAACCGGTAACATCACCGAAAGTTTTCTGGCCGCTAACGGCTACCTGAAATCCTGACCAAGGGGGTGCCGCGTGGCGCTCAATAGCATCGAAGAACTGGTTGAAGACATCCGCCAAGGCAAGATGGTCATCCTCATGGATGACGAAGATCGCGAGAACGAAGGCGATATCATCATGGCCGCCGAGGCGTGCAAGCCCGAGCACATCAACTTCATGGCCAAGCACGCCCGTGGGCTGATCTGCATGCCCATGAGCCGCGAACGCTGCGAATTGCTCAAGCTGCCCTTGATGGCGCCGCGCAATGGCTCGGGTTTCGGCACCAAGTTCACCGTATCGATTGAAGCCACCACGGGCGTCACCACCGGCATTTCCGCTGCTGACCGCGCCCGCACCGTGCAAGCCGCCGCTGCGAAGGACGCCAAGGCTGAAGATATCGTCAGCCCGGGCCACATTTTCCCGCTGATGGCCCAACCGGGCGGTACCCTGGCCCGCGCCGGCCACACCGAAGCCGCGTGCGATTTGGCGCGTATGGCCGGTTTCGAGCCAAGCGGGGTGATCTGCGAAGTGATGAACGATGATGGCACTATGGCCCGTCGTACTGAACTCGAGGCCTTTGCCACCGAGCACAACCTCAAGATCGGCACCATCGCCGACCTGATTCACTACCGCATGATCCATGAACGTACCGTTCAGCGGATTGCCGAGCAGCCACTGGACAGCGAACTGGGCCAATTCAATTTGGTGACCTACCGTGATTCAGTGGAAGGCGACGTGCACATGGCCCTGACGCTGGGCAATATTTGCGCCGAAGAGCCGACCCTGGTGCGCGTGCACAACATGGACCCCCTGCGTGACCTGTTGATGGTCAAGCAGCCGGGCCGCTGGAGCCTGCGCGCCGCCATGGCCGCGGTTTCCGAGGCTGGCAGCGGTGTGGTGCTGTTGCTCGGCCACCCGCTGGACGGCGACGTATTGCTGGCACATATCCGCGAAACCGCTGATGCCGTGCCGGTGAAAAAACCGACCACCTACAGCATCGTCGGTGCCGGTTCGCAGATCCTGCGTGACCTCGGTGTGCGCAAAATGCGCCTGATGAGCGCACCGATGAAATTTAATGCGATATCCGGATTCGACCTGGAAGTTGTAGAATACGTGCCCTCCGAATAAAGGCCGGCGATTCTTGCCCCTTGTTCGCGGTTAAATCATCACTGAGGGACGCACTTTTCGCGTCCCGGCTCTTTAAGAGATTTGTCGAATGACCCTGAAGACCATCGAAGGTACCTTCATCGCCCCCAAAGGCCGCTATGCCCTGGTGGTTGGCCGCTTCAACAGCTTCGTGGTTGAAAGCCTGGTAAGCGGTGCGGTTGACGCCCTGGTTCGCCACGGTGTGAGCGAGAGCGATATCACCCTTATCCGCGCGCCTGGCGCCTTCGAAATTCCACTGGTTGCGCAAAAAGTTGCTCAGCAGGGTGAATACGCGGCGATCATCGCCCTGGGCGCGGTGATTCGTGGCGGCACCCCGCACTTCGAATACGTGGCTGGCGAATGCACCAAGGGCCTGGCCCAGGTGTCCATGGAGTTCGGCGTGCCAGTCGCTTTCGGCGTACTGACCGTGGACTCCATCGAGCAAGCCATCGAGCGTTCCGGCACCAAGGCCGGTAACAAAGGCGCCGAAGCTGCCTTGTCCGCCCTGGAAATGGTCAGCCTGCTGTCGCAGTTGGAGGCCAAGTGATTTCCGACGAGAGCGATCGTTTCAACCCACGCGACGAGCGTCCAGCCGACGCCGGCAAGCCTTCAAAAAGCGAAAAGCGCCGTGCGGCCCGTCAGCTTGCCACCCAGGCGCTGTACCAGCGTCATATGGCTGGCACTTCGCTGAACGAGATCGAAGCGCAATTTCGCGTCGATAACGACTTCACCTTCGCTGACCAAAGCTATTTCCACGACATCCTGCACGGTGTCCCGGCCAACATGACCGAGATCGATGCTGCGCTGTCGCCATGCCTGGACCTGACCCTCGAAGAGCTGGACCCGGTTGAGCTGGCGGTACTGCGCCTGTCCACCTGGGAACTGCTCAAGCGCGTTGACGTGCCGTACCGCGTGGTGATCAACGAAGGCATCGAGCTGGCGAAAGTCTACGGTTCGACCGACGGCCACAAATTCGTCAACGGCGTGCTCGACAAGCTGGCCCCGCGCCTGCGTGAAGCCGAAGTGAAGGAACACAAGCGCTAACCTGCGCTTGAGTCTTCAATGGGTGAGTTTGAGCTGATCCGCACCTACTTCGCCGCCGCGCCCTGTGCGCAAGGCGGCGAAGGCATTGCCCTGGGGATCGGCGACGACTGCGCCTTGCTGGCGCTTCCCGCTGGGGAGCAAGTGGCAGTCTCTACCGATACGCTGGTAGCAGGGGTGCATTTTGCCGACCCCTGTGACCCGTTCCTGCTCGGCCAGCGCTCGCTGGCCGTGGCGGTGAGCGACCTGGCCGCCATGGGCGCCCACCCCCTCGCCTTTACCCTTGCCCTGACCACGCCGAGCGTCGAAGCCGATTGGTTGCAACGCTATGCCCAAGGCTTGAACGCCACGGCGCAAAGCTGCGGCGTAGGCTTGGTGGGCGGCGATACCACCCGTGGGCCGCTGAGCCTGACCCTGACCGTGTTCGGCCGTGTGCCGGCTGGCCAGGCCTTGACGCGCAGCGGTGCACAGCCGGGTGATTTGCTGTGTGTTGGCGGCGAACTAGGCAATGCCGCGGGTGCCTTGCCGCTGGTATTGGGGCAACGTACGGCTGACGCAGCAATCGCAGAGCCGCTGCTGGCGCATTACTGGTCGCCGCAACCGCAGCTGGCCCTGGGGCTGGCGTTGCGGGGCAAGGCGACTGCGGCCATGGATATCTCCGATGGGCTGCTGGCCGATTGCGGGCATATCGCCAAGGCGTCAGCGGTGCGCCTGGTGGTCGAGCGCCACCGGTTGCCGTTGTCTGCGGCCTTGCTGGCGTTTGTCGGTGAAGACCAGGCTCACGTGGCGGCGTTGAGCGGAGGCGACGACTACGTGCTGGCGTTCACCTTGCCCCCGTCCCAGTTGGCACCGTTGCAGGCCGCTGGCTGGCCAGTGCATGTGATCGGCCGAGTCGAAGCGGGGCAGGGCGTGGCGTTGCTCGACGGCAACGGCCAGGACATCACCCCGGCTGTGCGCGGCTACCAGCATTTTCGCCAGACGCCCTAAGCCGGCGGTCTGCGCTACCCTTTATACGATTATCCCGAGTAAGAGGCCGTGACTATGGCTGCATGCCGCTGGCTGCTGATCGTGCTGTGTACCTTCGCTTCCCTGGCCCAGGCGAGCACTCCCGTGCCCGGCAAAATCGTGCTGGCCAGTGAGGAGTGGAACGACTACACCAACAAAGATGGCAGCGGCCTGGCCTGGGACCTGTTGCGCCAAGTCTTTGAACCGGCCGGCATCACCGTGCACACCCGCAGCGTGCCCTACACCCGCTCGATTGGCCTGGCTCAGCGTGGTGAAGTGGATGGTTGTGTCGGCACCTATCGCGAGGAGGCCAGTGGTGTGCTGTACCCTCGCTGGAACTTCGACGCCGATCACGTCTACGCCCTCGGGCTGGCCACTGCACCCACGCCGACGTTGGCGACCCTGGGCAAGTACCGCCTGGCCTGGGTGCGTGGTTACAAGTACGAGGGGTACCTGCCCAACGTGCAGCGGTTCAACCAGATCGAGCGACGCAGCGGCATTCTGCCGATGCTGCAACACGGTCGCGCCGATTTCTATATCGATGCCCTTACCGAAGCCAAATACGTGCTCAGCCAGGCGCAAGACCCGGCGCTATTCAAACTCACCCATATCGTTGAACTACCGCTCTACGTAGGCTTTGCCGACACCGAGCGCGGCAGGGCATTGATGGCCGTGTATGACCAGCGCTTGGCCAGCCTGGTCAAGACCGGTGAGCTAAAAGCAATTTTCGACCGCTGGAAACAACCCTACCCCTTGTAGGAGCGAGCTTGCTCGCGAAAAAACCATAGACGCCGCGCTCACCCAGAATACCCGCGTTAACGTTGACGACCTTCGCGAGCAAGCTCGCGCCTACATAGAATCAATTCAAAGGCCAATCGAACCTATTGATCTTTATCAGCGATAATTCAGCTTAAGCGTCTGTAGGAACCTGCTGTTACAATGCCCGCCTCTGTGAAATCTGAAATCAGGAGCACACGGTGCCCGTCGTTTTCGTCGCCGCTTCCAAGCTGCCTACCCCTTTTGCCACGTTCACCATGAACGGCTTTCTTGAAGAAGCCACCGGGCGCGAGCACGTTGTGCTCAGCCTCGGCGACATCACCGATGGCGCGCCGGTGCTTGGGCGTGTGCATTCCGAGTGCCTGACCGGCGATGCGCTGTTCAGCCAGCGCTGTGACTGCGGCTCGCAACTGGAGGCCGCACTGCAGGCCATCGCCCGTGAAGGCCGTGGCGTGTTGCTGTACTTGCGTCAGGAAGGCCGGGGCATTGGCTTGTTGAACAAGATCCGCGCCTACGAGCTGCAAGACGGCGGCGCCGATACCGTGGAGGCCAACGAGCGCCTGGGCTTTGCTGCCGACCAGCGCGACTACGCCATCTGCCTGCCGATGCTCGAGCACCTGGGGGTCAAATCCCTGCGCCTGATGACCAACAACCCGCGCAAGGTCAAAGCCTTGACCGAAATGGGTATCACCGTCGCCGAGCGCGTGCCGCTGCACACCGGGCACAACCCGCACAACAAACTTTACCTGGCCACCAAAGCCAGCAAGCTCGACCACATGATGGGCAACGAGCACCAAGGCGAGGTCGACCGCGCGTGACCCGTGGCCAGGTGAAACGGCGACTGTCCTTCAACTGGTGGCAGTACCTGGCCCTGGCATTGCTGCCCTTGTTCGTGATCAACCTGCTGTTTGGCCGTGCCGAATCTTTGTTGCCCGTCTTGGCCATGCCGTTCTTCATCGCTGGCGTGGCCTCGATGTTTCTCAGCCTGCGTTATTTTCATGCTTATAAACACGCGCTGATCGCCACCTCCAAAGCCCTGGATACTGCTGACGAACCCGCGGCCTGGATCACCCTGGCGGCGCGTCGGCGCACGGCGTTGCTGGTTGCAGCGTTACCGGCCTGGATTGGCGCGCTGACGGTGTTCGTCGGCCTGGAGGCGGTGCCGCTGTTTCTGTTGGCGCTGTCGACGCTGGTGCTGTTCTACCTCTATCGCATACCGCGTCAGTTGGGATGAAGCGCTACTGGCTGGCGCTGCTGCTGGTATTCAGTGCTCAGGCGTTGGCGGTCGAGCGGGTTGTCAGCCTGACGCCGTCACTCTCAGAAATCGTGCTTGAACTGGGCGCCGACGACTTGCTGGTCGGCGTGCTTGACGGTGGCGATCGCCCGGCGGCGTTGGCGAAGGTGCCCTCGGTCGGGCACTACGGCCAGTTGGACATGGAGCGCCTGCTCAGCCTCAAGCCCGACCTGATCCTGCTGTGGCCTGGCAGCGTCGGCCCGGCCCAGCGCGAGCAGCTCCAGCGGTTGAATATCCCGGTGTACGTCGCCGAACCCCACAGCCTTGAACAACTGACCACTCAGGTGCAGGCCATTGCCGAGCAATTGGGCCGCGCTGAGGCAGGGCGCGAGCGTGCTGCACAATTGCGCCAGCGCTTGGCCGAATTACGCCAGCGCTACCAACGGGCCGAGCCGCTGCGGGTGTTCTACCAAGTGTGGAACCAGCCGCTGTACACCGTGGGCGGTGGGCAGATCATCAGCGATGCCCTCAGCGTGTGCGGGGCGCGCAATGTGTTTGATGACCTGAAGTTGCCGGCGCCGCAGGTGAATATCGAGTCGGTGCTGGCGCGAGACCCCGAGGTGATCCTGGTGGGGGATCAGGCTCAGAAGGAAGCTTGGGAGGCATGGCCAATGATGTCGCCGCGGGTGCGGTTGGTGCCGGACAAGGGCCTGGAGCGGCCGAGTGGGCAGATGCTTGAGGCGGTGGGGCGGTTGTGTCAGGTGATTGCGCCGAACCTGTGACACCGCTTTCGCAGGCAAGCCAGCTCCCACAGGGGAATGCATTTCAATTGTGGGAGCTGGCTTGCCTGCGATGACGCCGGTTCAGGCTCCTCAGATCTCAGGCGTCCACGTCACCCCGAACATCCACACCCGGCCTTCTTCACGATAATTCTGAGCTTCCCCGAGGTAGCTGTACTTCGCCCGTGCATAAGACTTGCCCAGCACGTTATCCACCTTCAGCGACAACGACACCTCCCGGTTCAACGCCCAGCTACTGCGCAGCCCCAACAAGGCATAACCGCCCAGACGGTTGCGGTTGGCTTCATCGTCGTAGCTGCTGCTGATCGCCTGCCAACTCGCGCCGAGACCGAGCTTATCAAATTGTCGGTCCAGATCCAGGTTCACCGTGCGCCGTGCGCGACGTGCCAGGGTGTGGCCGCTGTCACGGTCACGCGGGTCGATAAGCGACAGGCCCACGTTGCTCTGCCAGCCAAACAGTTCCTGCTTGAGCGCCGCTTCAAAACCATTGATCCGAGCCGACGCCACGTTTTGCGGCTTGCCGGCGTCAAGGATGATCGCGTCGCTCAGGTCGGTGCGATACAGCGAGGCTTCCAGGCGTGTGCTGTCGGTCAGTTGGCTGCGCCATTGTAGTTCGTAGCTCTTTGATGTCTCAGGCTGCAGATTGGGGTTGCTGTACTGCGTGTCGGGGTAATAGAGGTCATTGAAGGTCGGCGCGCGGAAGCCTTCGCTGTAGCTCAAAAGCAGGTCATTTTCAGCGTTGACCGGCACGGTCAGGGTGCCGCTCCAACTGTTCTGGCCGCCGAACTGCTGGTTCTGGTCACGGCGCACGCCCAACTCGGTGGAAAACCACTGGCTCTTGAAGCGGTGCTGCACAAAGGCCGCCCGGTTCCAGCGGCTGTTCTCGGTAAAGGTGGTGGAACCGTGGAAACGGTCTTCGTACCAGTCGCCACCGACGATCAGGCTGTTTTGCTCATCCAAGGTCAGGTCGTTCTGCCAATTGACCGAGTCGCGGTAGGTGTTGAATGCACTGTAATCATCGCTGAGGGTATCGCGCTTGGTGTCGCGGTTTTCACTGTGGCCCAGTTCCAGGCGCGACTGCCAGTTGTCATTGAGCTTGGCATCGATATAGCCGCTAGCGCTGCTCACGGTGTAGTCCGTGTAGGGTTTCTGGCCGACGCTCTGCCCGGTGGCGCCGTCGTAGCGGCCATAACTGTTGTCGTACTCCGACTTGCCACGATTATCCAACAGGTTGAACCCCGCCTCCAGCTCATCGCTGAACGAATGGCTGAGGTTCAGGCTGATCGACTGGTTGCGGTAGGCATCATGATCTCCATCGCTGGGGAACGACGCGTGGCTCGCGTTGATACCGGCGGTTTCATCCAGGCTCGCGCCCAGGTTGAAACGCGTGTGTTCATCGCCGCCCGACAGGCCCAGGCTGCGCTCCCAGGTCTGGTTGCTGCCAAAGCCCAGTTTCAAGCGCGGCTGCAAGCCTTGTTCGGCATTGCGCCGGGTGAACACCTGAATCACCCCGCCAATCGCATCGCTGCCGTAAATCACCGAGCGCGAACCGCGCAGCACTTCCACCCGTTCAATCTGATCGACGTTGAGGTATTGCAGGCCGCTGTCGCCGGAGGTGGTGTTGGCGATGCGTTGACCGTCCACCAGCACCAGGCTCTGCGCCGACTTGGTGCCGCGAATGAAAATTCCCGGCAAACTGCCACGCCCACCGGTGGGCGCAACCTGCACGCCCGGCACGCGGCTGAGCAGGTCGGTGACGCTGGTGGGTTGCAGGCGGTCGATGTCCGCGCGGGTGAAGACGGTGTTGGCGGCGCTGCTGTCGTTACGCGCCTGGACTTGGCGGTTGGCGCTGATGACCACGTCGGAGAGCTTCAGGGCTTGGTCGCGGGTGTCGGCGAGCAGGTCGGCGCAGGGAAGCAGTAGCAGGGCAAGGCACAGGCGTTTCATGGGCTGTCCATGGCATTTGAAGATCATGCAAACCACTGTGGGAGCTGGCTTGCCTGCGATAACGGTGTATCTGACACATTGTTAGCGAATGTGCCGCCGTCATCGCAGGCAAGCCCGCTCCCACATTTGGGGCTGATTACAGATTCAGTAGCGCCAGGCGCTCGCGAACGGCCGCCTCGATACCCGCTTCATCCAGCCCGCATTCAGCCAGCATCTGCGCCGGCTTGGCGTGTTCGACGTACACATCCGGCAAGCCCAGGTGCAGCACCGACTTGAGGATATTCTCCCGCGCCAGGAACTCGCTGACCGCCGCACCGGCGCCGCCCATGATGGCGTTTTCTTCGACGGTCACCAGCAGCTCATGGCTGGCGGCAATTTCGCGTACCAGTGCTTCGTCCAGTGGCTTGACGAACCGCATGTCGACCACGGTGGCGTCGATCTTCTCAGCGACTTTCAAGGCTTCGGCCAGTTGCACGCCGAACACCAGGAATGCAGTTTTACTGCCTTGGCGACGCACGATGCCTTTACCGATTTCAATCGGCTCCAGGTCTTTTTCGATCACGGCGTTGGGGCCTGTACCGCGTGGGTACCGCACAGCGGCCGGGCCGTTGTACAGGTGGCCGGTGCTGAGCATCTTGCGCAGTTCGTTTTCGTCGCTCGGTGTCATCACCAGCATGCCGGGGATGCAACGCAGGTACGATAGGTCGAAGCTGCCCGCATGGGTCGGGCCGTCTTCGCCCACCAGGCCGGCGCGGTCGATGGCGAACAGCACGTCGAGGTTCTGCACCGCCACATCGTGAACCAGTTGGTCATAACCGCGTTGCAGGAAGGTGGAGTAGATCGCCACTACCGGCTTGGCGCCTTCGCAGGCCATGCCGGCCGCGAAGGTCACGGCGTGTTGCTCGGCAATCGCCACGTCGAAGTAACGCAGCGGGAAACGCTCGCTGAACGCCACCAGGTCGGAGCCTTCCTTCATCGCCGGGGTAACACCCACCAGGCGCGGGTCGGCGGCGGCCATGTCGCACAGCCATTCGCCAAACACCCCGGAATACTTCGGCCCGCTGGCCTTTTTCGGCGCGGCGGCGGGGGCATCGAGGGGTTCGAGTTTGGTGATCGCGTGGTAACCAATCGGGTCGACTTCCGCCGGAGCGAAGCCTTTGCCTTTTTTGGTGACGATATGCAGGAACTGCGGGCCCTTGAGGTCGCGCATGTTGCGCAACGTGGCGATCAGGGTGGGCAGGTCGTGGCCGTCGATAGGGCCGATATAGTTCCAGCCCAGCTCTTCGAACAGCGTGCCGGGTACCAGCATGCCCTTGGCATATTCTTCGGTGCGACGCGCAATTTCCCACGCGCCAGGCAGACGCGACAGCACTTTCTTGCTGCCTTCGCGCATGCTGGCGTAGGTACGGCTGGAGAGGATCTTCGCCAGGTAATTGGACAGGCCACCGACGTTGCGCGAAATCGACATGTCGTTGTCGTTGAGGATTACCAACATGTTAGCGTCCACTTCAGGCGCATGGTTGAGCGCTTCGAAGGCCATGCCTGCAGTCAGCGCGCCATCACCAATCACCGCAATCGCCTTGCGCTCACTGCCTTGCAGGCGGGCGGCAATCGCCATGCCCAGCGCTGCGCTGATGGAGGTGCTGGAGTGGCCGACGCCAAAGGTGTCGTACTCGCTCTCGGCACGGCGCGGGAAGGCGGCCAGGCCGTCCTTCTGGCGCAGGCTGGCCATGCGCTCGCGACGGCCGGTGAGGATTTTATGCGGATACGCCTGATGGCCCACGTCCCACACCAGCCGGTCGTCCGGGGTGTCGAACACGTAATGCAAGGCGATGGTCAGCTCGATCACGCCCAGCCCGGCGCCAAAATGCCCACCGGTCTGGCCGACCGTGTAGAGCAATTCCAGGCGCAGCTCATCGGCCAGGGTTTCCAGCTCGGCTTCACCCAGTCGACGCAGGCCGTCCGGCGTGGCAGCACGGTCGAGCAGGGGCGTGGACGGGCGTTTGCGGGGAATCTCTTGAAACGTCGTGGGCATCAGGCGAATCGTTATAGGTATAGAAGAGGCGGCAGTTTACCTCAAGCCGTGCAAACTGCCCACGCAGAGCGCCGAACTTGGCCGATATGCGGCGCAAATGGCCGCGGTTGTCAGTGGCGACGTTCGACGATATACCGCGCCAGGTCACGCAGTGGCTCGGCCGCCGCGTCGAAAGGTCGCAGGGCGTCCAGGGCCTGGTCGCGCAGCTCGAAGGCATACGCCTTGGCGGCCTGCAGCCCGAGCAAAGCAGGATAAGTCGGCTTGTCCCGTGCGATATCGGCGCCTTGGCGTTTACCGAGGGTGGCGGTGTCACTTTCCACGTCGAGGATATCGTCCTGCACCTGGAAGGCCAGGCCGATAGCGCGGGAGTAGGTCTGCAGGGCCGCCAAGTGCTCGGCGTCGGCGCGGCCACTGGCCAGGGCGCCCAACTGCACGGCGGCTTCAATCAGCGCACCGGTCTTGTGACGATGCATGTGTTCCAGGGCTTTTTGATCCAGCTTGAGGCTGACCGAGCCCATGTCGATGGCTTGCCCGCCAACCATGCCGGCCGGGCCAGCGGCGTGGGCCAGGGCGGTGACCATGCGCAGGCGGATCTCGGCGCTGACACTGCTCAAGCGCGGGTCCAGCAATGCGCTGAACGCCAGGCTCTGCAAACCATCGCCCGCAAGGATCGCGTAAGCCTCGTCGAAGGCTTTGTGGGTGGTGGGCTGGCCGCGGCGCAAGTCGTCGTCGTCCATGGCTGGCAAATCGTCATGCACCAGGGAGTAAGCGTGGATCAACTCCACCGCGCACGCCGCGCCATTGGCCTCGGCCGCCGGCGCGCCCAGGGCTTCGCAGGCTGCATAGGCCAGCAACGGGCGCACGCGCTTGCCACCATTCATCACGCTGTAGCGCATGGCTGCATAGAGGCGCGTCATTTCCGGGCTTGGCGCAACAAACAGGGGTTCCAGCGCCGCATTCACCCGGGCTTGGCTACTGGCCTGATACGCGCTGATCATTCCGGCTGTTCCGCATCGAAAGGTTCTTCGGCCAACTCCCCGTCACGCTCAAGCAACACCTGGACCTTCTGCTCCGCCTGCGCCAACGCGCTCTGACAGTCGCGGGTCAGGCCAATGCCTTGCTCAAACGCCGTCAACGAGTCTTCCAGCGACAACTCGCCGTTCTCCAGACGCTCGACCAAGGCTTGCAGGTCGGCGAGGGATTGTTCGAAATCGAGTGCAACTTTTTTGCGGGCCATGGCGGCAATTCCGGTAGACGGTAAACCGGCGCGACACTAGCAGACATGGGGGATTGGGGCAAATGAGTGGGGGTTACTCGTAAGGGGTATTGACGTGATAACGCGTACCGCGGCCGCCCCCGGGGAGGCGTACCAGGCAGTTTTTCTCCAGCAGGTCTGCCAGGTGCCGCGTCGCAGTCGCCTTGGACACTTTGGCCACCGCTTGGTATTGCGCGGCGCTGATGCCCTGTTCGAAGACCCGCTCACCACCATCGAGCAGGTGATTGAGTACCTTGACTTGCTCGACGCAGAGCGAGACGCCAGTTTTTTGGTGCTGCCAGAACCGGCTTTTGGCCAACACCCGGTCTATCCGTGTCATTGCCTGTTGCAGGCTGCGCAACAGGGTTTTAAGAAACCATTCCAGCCAGTCAGTGATATCCAGCGTGGCCTTCTGACTGGACTCCAAGGCGGTGTAGTAACCGGCCCGGTCCTCCAGGATGCTGGCCGACATGGCGTAAAAGCGAATGGCGTGGTGTTCGCCCTGGGCCAAGGCCAAGTCAGTGATAGCGCGTGTCAGACGACCATTACCATCATCGAAAGGATGCAAGGTGATGAACCAGAAGTGCGCAACACCTGCGCGAACCAATGGATCCAGTTCAGGTTGATTGCGGCTGGTTTCGAACCACTCCAGGAACTCATCCACAGCGTGCTCCAGGCCCTGACGTGGCGGCGCCTCAAAATGCACGGTTGGCCGATCAAGCCTGCCCGACACCACCTGCATCGGTTCATTGCCCCTCAACGCGCCGACGCTGGCCTCGCGTGTGGCAAAGCCTGCCTCTGGCGCTGGGAACAGTAAATGGTGCCAATTCATCAGGCGCGCAAGGGTGAACGGCTGCGCAAATTGCTCGGTGGCATCCATCATCAGATCGGCCAGCCCTTCACTGCGGCGGCTGACCTGGCCGTCCTTCGTGGCTTCCAAACCCATTCGTCGCGCCAGGGAGGAGCGCACCGAACCGACGTTCAACTGCTCACCCTCGATGGCCGAAGAGGTCAAAATATTTTGCAGCAGCGTGTCCAATTCATTCTGCGCGCTGACTGCTCGGGTGACGGAACTTAGCATGCCCAGTAGCTTGCCTTGGGCCTGCCCACACTCGCGCAGCAAGGCCGCCAGCCGCCTAGGCTGCCAGTGGAAGTGAGGCCAATCGGCGTGTTGCCAGATCCAGTTCGGATGATCCATGGATGAGTGCCTGGGTGCGTGAGCCGAATAGAGGGTCTATTCGGCTCATTTTGTGAGCCGATTGTGCTGGGTATTCGGCTCATCGTCTAGGTGGCACCGAGCCACAGAATACGTTTTCATGCGGGCTCGTTTGATGATCAACGAAAGCTGACGTCGATTCTGTCGACTTTTAGTTTTATGAAGTGCTCGTTATATTCAGGGTGGTCATAGTGTATATCCTCATCGTTTAGTGAGGCGAAGCTGTGAAACTGTGTGTCGCATAGGTTTCCATAAAGCAGATAGGCGTAGCCGGGGCTTACCTTTTCAATCAATGGTGCTCTCGGTTCGACCTTCTCAATCTCGTAATCGTCAGATAGATTCATTGTCAGCTCGACGTTATAGGTCTTTCCGACTTCTATCTCATGTGGGGAATAGCTGACGAAGCAATTAATGATGACTCCCTCGATGAGCAGTATTACGTCCTCTTCTATATGGATACTGGTTGCTATAACTCGTGCTTTCTTTAGTTTCACGTCGAGCGCCTAGAAGTAGAAAAAAACACCGGTTTTTCTATCGATAGCTAACTGGGTTAAATGGATTATTTTTTCTAGTAGTTCGGGGTTTTCAGGCAAGGATTTTTTTTTTAAAATTCTTAGCATTTCGGTGAGCTCTTCGAAAGCGTTAATGTGTTCGTCCTCATAGTCATCGATGATCTTTTTTAAAGAATCATTGATCTCCTCGTATATTCCCGATTTCAAGAGTTGTTGGTGCTCTATGCTTGTGAGGAGCACACGCTCCATCTGGTCGTTTGGGCACGCATTTAGGTCTAGCAAAAACATGGCTTCGCCAGTCAAGGGCGTGCAAATCAATTTCATCGAGAATTTCCTTTTTTAAAATGTGTGACTTCATTGTATTCGCTTTGTGTTCTTCCCATTTGTTTGCCAGAAGAGGAGGTTTTGTTGTTGGGGATTGCTCCGGCTAAACTAAGGTAACGCCTGGATCCCGGCAAGGACGGATCGTGAATTCTAAAGTAATTACCATTAAGGTCCTCCACTATTTCAATCCCGCTCTGAGGGTTTTTGTATATTTTCTTTCCTTTATCTGTAGTTATTACTATCGGGTCAGGCCCAGCAAATTTAACGATATTTTCGTTCAGGTCAGCGGTCTGCCAATTGGCCGAGTACCGGGCTGCTCGCTGTGCTCCTCCTGCTTTTGGTAGCTCTGGTTGACCCTCATTAACTCGAACTGCCTGGGCTGATTCACGCGCTTCAATCTCGGGCTTACAGCCATCTTCACCGGGGCATGCATTTAGACCTAGTGGATCCACCCATCCCGTCGGATTGGGTACATACCGGTACCCATTGGTCCCACCCGCCAACTTCACCGGATCCGGCGTCAGGTAACGACCAATATCCGGATTGTAGTAGCGATGGCGGTTGTAGTGCAGCCCGCTTTCTTGATCGAAATACTGCCCCTGAAAACGCAGCGGATTGTCGATTTTGCCTACGTCGAGCCGGGCGATCTGGCCGTAGGCGCGGTAGTGGGCGGACCAGACGATTTCGCCTTCGGTGTCGGTGAGTTCTTGCGGGGTGCCGAGGTGGTCGAGTTGGTAGTGGTGGGGCGTTGTGGCTTGTGGGCCGAAGCCTTCCAGCAGTGCCAAGGGGCGGAAGCTGCCGGGCTCGTAGATGTAGCTGCGATGGCGCTCGGCGTGGTGCTCGGCAATCAGCTTGTCGCCTTGCCAGAAAAACTCTGTGGTAATGCCCTCCACGGTTTTGCTGATGCGCCGCCCAAATGGGTCATAGCGATAGCTGGCGGTCTGGCCATTAGGTTGGGTGACGCCGATGAGCCGATGCTGGCAGTCGTAGCGGTATTCGGTGATGAGTTGCTGGCCTTTGCCGCGCCGTTCGCGGATGAGGTTGCCGAAGGCGTCGTAGTCGTAATGGAGGTCGCCCTGGATCATCAGGCGGTTGGCCGCGACGATGTCGGGGCCGGGGCGGTCTTGCATCAGCAGGTTGCCCGCCGGGTTGTGGCCGAAGCGTTCCTGTACGTCCTGGGAGTGATCGGCGCGGGTCAGGCGATTTAGCGGGTCGTAGCGGTAAAGGTGCTCGCCTTTGCGGGTGTCGAGCAGGCGGGTGAGGTTGCCGGTTTTGTCGTAGTCGTATTGGCGCTGGTAAAAATGGTT
>NZ_QODJ01000074.1:0-24155 GCF_009935965.1 Pseudomonas sp. L13 | reverse complement strand
ACCCACGAATTCAAGCCTGCGTTCGGCCAGCGTGGTTTAACGGGGCGCCTGAGATCAAGATCACAAGCAGATCAAGAGCAAGATCACGAGCGACTCGCTTCGCATCGTGGTTACCGTCCACCGTTACAGCGTTGTGTAGATACCTATGGTCATCGCAGGCAAGCCCACCTTTGAACTTCAGCGTTTTGAGAATAGGGTGAACGCATCGATCCACGCGGTAAACTGCCCCACACTTCACCTTTTCTACGCTCGCCCGGAGGCGGTCGTACGTGCAGACCACCAGAGAACGACCATGAGCCTTTCGAAAGCTGCCATCGCTTCATTCGACGTCGACGCCCAGAAGAGCTTCACACCTTTATGCCCCAACGAATTGCCGGTAACCGGTGGCAATCACATTGGCGCCGAACTCAACTACATGGCCAGCCTCGCCGGCCACCGCATCGGCAGCAAGGACGCCCACACCCCCCACGCACCCTGGGTCGTCGCGCAGCACAGCGAGATGCTGCAACCCACCGGCCTGGCCCATGCCGATGTGACGTGGGTCAGCCACTGCGTGCCGGGTACCGAGGGGTTCGCCTTGCTCGATGAGTTGCCCACGCCCTATGACTACGACTACTTCATCTGGAAAGGTGTCGAACCCGACCTGCACCCCTACGGCGCCTGTTACCACGACCTGCACGACAAGCTGTCCACTGGCGTCATCGAGTACCTCAAGGCCCACGGTGTGGCCCGTGTGATCGTCGGCGGCCTGGCGCTGGACTACTGCGTCAAGACCACCGCGTTGCAATTGCTCAAGGCCGGCTTGCAAGTGGTCCTGCATTTGCCGGCGTGCCGAGGCATCAGCGAGGAGGGCGGTGTACAGGCCGTCGATGAATTGCTCAAGGCCGGTGCACACATCAGTCGCACCCGCGAAGAACTGGCCCTGATTGCGCAGGGCTAAGCCTCAACGCTCAATCGAGCGACTCCACCGTGCATTCCACTGTGGCCGTGCCTGGTTGACCTGGTCCCAATCAATCGAAATGGCCGTTTGCAGATAACCCTGCATGGCCTCCACCCGCGCGCGAGTTTTCTCGGAGGTGGGAGTGGTCGGGTTCGATGGGATCTGGTCGCCTTCTTCCAGCGCCGGCGCCTGGGCTTCGGCGGTCAGCAGGAATGCTGCGAGCTTTTGCGCCAGTTCTGGCTGGTCATTGCGGGCGATCACGCATTCGGCCACGTTGAGCACCACGGCACCTTCTTTGGGCTGCGCGTACTCCATCGGTATGCCGAGCAGCTTTTGCGTGGCGACCTGGGTCGGGGTCAGGGGGAAGATCGCGGCTTCGTCGGTTTGCACCATCTCGGAGATCTTCGCGGAGCTGGCGATGTATTCCAGCACGTTGGGGCCCACGCTCGTAGGCCAGGCCTTGAAGCCCGGTTCCACATTGGTTTCATCGCCACCCTGGATGCGGTTGAACATCAGGAAGCCATGCAGGCCGAAGGTGGAGGAGGCCAGGGACTGGAACACCACTTTGTCCTTGAAGCGCTGGTCGGCCAGGTCCATCCATGAGGTGGGCGCGGCCCAGCCTTTGTCCTTGAACATCTTGGCGTTGTAGCCGAGGCCAGTGACGCCCAGGGTCACGGCCACGGCTTCATCCTTGATGCGGGCCTTGGCCGGGATCTGTTCAAGCGCCGGGCTCGGCGCGAGCTTGTCGCACAGGCCCATGGAGATGGCGCGGTACATGATGCCGTCGTCGAGGAACATCACATGCATCTGTGGGTTGGCCTTGTTGGCCTGGACCTTGGCGAGAATGTCCGAGGAGGTGCCGGGTACGATCACGACCTTGACGTTATTGGCCTTTTCGAAGGCGGGCAGCACCTTGTCGGCGTACACCCGTTCCATGGTGCCGCCGTTCATGCCCAGGTACAGCGTGGGGGCGGCATGGGCCGTGCCGGTCAGCAAGGCGAGGGACAAGCAGGACAACGTGAGACGTGATTGCATGGGTTTTTTCCTCTCAGGCTTGGAAACGACGGATGGAAAACGCTTCGATGGGTTGGCGGCTGGCGCCGTCGCAGACGATCTCTGCCAAGGCTTCACCGACGGCGGGGCCGAGCTGGAACCCGGCGCCGGCAAAGCCGAAACCGTGGAGCAGCCCAGGTTGGGTACTGCTGGGGCCGATCACCGGTTCGTGGTCAGGCAGGTAACCTTCGGTGCCACTCCAGGTGCGAATGGCCTGGGCACCCTGGAGAAACGGGTAGAGTTCGCCGGCATTGCGCAGGATCTCCAACACCGCCGCCTGGCCCGGCCTGGCCCGCTGCGGGCCGAGGGCAAAGCCGCGCCCGCCACCGAGGATGCAATTGCCGCGGGCGACTTGCCGCGCATAGATGCCGCCACCCTCGACGCCGGTGCTGACCGTCATGACTCCCGGCAGCGGCTCGGTGACCAGCATCGCCGGGTGTGCCGAGATGATCGGCACCGGCTCGCCCAATTGCGCGGCGACCTTGCCGGCCCAGGCGCCCGCGCAGTTGAGCAGCCACGGCGCTTGCAAGTGCAGGCCGTTGGCGCAGTGCACCTGGAACAGCCGGCTGTCGTGCTCGATGCGGATTACCTCGGCTTGCTCGTACACCGCAGCGCCATGGCGCTGGGCGGCACGGGCAAAGGCCGGGGCCACCAGACGCGGGTTGGCATGCCCGTCATCGGGACACAACGAGGCGCCCACTGCCACATCGCCCACCCAGGGGAAACGCCGGCGTAACTCGCTGCGGTCCAGCAGCTGCAAGCCCAGGTCGAAGCCACGGGTATTCTCGGCGTAGGCTTGCAACGCGGCAAAATCCCCAAGGCTGCGTGCCAGCTTCAAATGCCCGGAGCGCACGTATTCACCCTCGATACCAATCAACCCGGGCAGGTTGGCCCACAGTTGATGGGCGCGCTGCGACAGCGGCAACTGATGCAAGGGCCGCCCCTGGCGCCGCACGCCGCCGTAATTGACGCCGCTTGCATGCGAGCCACAAAAATCCCGTTCTACCAGGGCTACACGCTGGCCTTTCTGGGCGAGCATCAAGGCCGCCGAAGCGCCGACGATGCCGCCCCCCAAGACGATGGCGTCGATCATGGCTGCACCTGCACGCCAAACGGCAGCGGCTTGATCGGCGCCTGGCCCCGCAAGCGCCCGACCTGGGGGAGGTCGCGGCCGCTGCGCTCGGCGACGATTTCCGCCGTCGCCAACCCGCACATTCGCCCCTGGCAGCGGCCCATGCCGACGCGGCAATGGGCTTTGACCCGGTTGATTTCCCAGTGACCTTCATCCACCACGGCGCGCACCTCGCCGACGCTGACCTCTTCGCAACGGCACAGGACCAGTTCGTCTGGCGCCTGCGCGGCCCAGTGTTCGGGGAAGGGGAACGCAGTTTCCAGGCCCTGGCGAAAGCACTGGATACGCGCCAACTGCCGCTCCAGTGTGGCCCGGCGGTGTTGGTCGACCGCGACGCCGGTATCCTCCAGCAGCGCCAGCGCGGCGCGTTCGCCGGCCATGTGCGCGGCATCGGCGCCCATGATGCCGGCGCCGTCGCCCGCCAGGTACACCCCTTCGACACTGCTGCGCCCGGCGCTGTCACGTTGCGGCAGCCAGGCGCGATTGAGCGGGTTCCAGGCAAATTCACAGCCGAGCAGATCGGCCAATTGCGTTTCGCTGCGCAGGGCATGGGCGAAGGCTACCGCATCGCATGGCAGGGTCTGTTCGCCGAAGCGAATGCCACGCACCCGTTGGTCGCCGTCGATCTGCTTGAGCATTGCGCCCTGGTGCACGGGGATCCCG
Source organism: Pseudomonas sp. L13 (assembly GCF_009935965.1). NCBI lineage: Bacteria > Pseudomonadati > Pseudomonadota > Gammaproteobacteria > Pseudomonadales > Pseudomonadaceae > Pseudomonas > Pseudomonas sp. L13. The sequence continues at coordinate 20,367 of NZ_QODJ01000074.1, read as the reverse complement.
TGGGCGGTCAGCCAAGCGCGGTAATACATGCCCTTGGCCAGGGTCGCCGGTTGCCTGAGCAGCGCCGGCAAGGCACGGCACTGGGCACTCAGCGGCGCACTGTCGAGTACGGCGAGCACCTTGGCGCCGGCCTTTGCATATTGGTAAGCGACCAAATAGAGCAACGGCCCGGAGCCACAAAACACCACGCGTTCGCCAACCGCGCAGCCTTGGTACTTCAAGGCAATTTGCGCCGCGCCCAGGCTGTAGACACCCGGCAACGTCCAGCCGGGCACAGGCAGGATGCGGTCGGTGGCGCCGGTAGCGACAATGACCTGCGCGTATTCCAGGCTGTCGGCGCGCCCGTTATTGAGCATGTCCAAGCGACCGTCCTCGGCATTCCACACCAAGGTGTCCGGCCGGTAGTCGATCAGCGCTGCCAGTTCATCCATGGTTTGGTGCACGGCTTGGGCCTTGCGCGCTTCAAACCCGTAGATCTGCCGGGCGGTGCGTTGGAACCCTGGGGGTTGGCGCCGATAAATCTGCCCGCCACCGCGCGGGCTTTCGTCCACCAGGCACGGTGTGATGCCATGGTCGAGCAAGGTGCGCGCCGCGCTGATACCCGCCGGGCCTGCACCCACAATCACCACCGGCTTCATGGTCGGCGCCCTGGATCGCGGCTGATCGCCTGGCCTTCTTCCAGCAGGGTCGAACAGGCGCGCACCCGCCGCCCATCGGCCAGGCGCACCCAACAGTCCTGGCACGCGCCCATCAGGCAAAACCCGGCGCGGCGCTCGGCACTGAAATCACTGCCGCGCAGGTGCTCGGCGCAGGTCAGCATGGCGGTCAGCAGGGTATCGCCAAGCAACCCCGTGGCGGGTTGGCCGTCGAGGGTGAAGGCCAGGGCAGGGCGTTGGGTTTCGCTCAGTCGCTTGAACAAGGCCATCAGTGTTTCCCCACCAGCACGCGGTCTAGGCCGTAGACCCGGTCGAGCACAATCATGGTCGCTGCCGTCAGTGCGATCACCAACGCCGACACGGCCGCCATCATCGGGTCGATGGACTCGGTGGCGTACACGTACATGCGCACCGGCAGGGTTTGCGTGGCCGGCGAGCTGACGAAAATCGACAGGGTCACTTCGTCGAAACTGTTGATGAACGCCAGCAACCACCCACCGGCCACGCCGGGCAAAATCATTGGCAGAGTGATCTGCCGGAACAGCGTAAAGCGCCCGGCGCCGAGGGATTCGGCGGCCTGCTCGGCACTGCGGTCAATGCCAATGGCCGCTGCCAATACCAGGCGCAACACGTACGGCGTGATGATCACCACGTGCGCGAGCATCAGCCAGGTAAAGCTGCCGTTCACGCCCATCAGCGCAAACAGGCGCAGCATCGCCACCCCCAGCACCAGGTGCGGAATGATGATGGGTGACAGGAACAGCGCACTGAAGAAGTTGCGCCCCGGGAACGAATAACGGCTGATCGCCAGGGCCGCCGGCACCGCGATCAGGGTCGCCAGGGTGGCGGCGGTAAAGGCCAGGATCAGGCTGTTGTAGAACGCCTGGATAAAATCGGCGCGTTCGAACACAGCGCGAAACCAGCGCAAGGAGAAGCCCGACGTGGGCAGGCTCAGGGTGTTTTCCGGGGTGAACGCCACCAGGCACACCACCACCAGTGGCGCCATCATGAACAGCACCACCATGGCATGGAAGCCGAGGGCTAAAGGACCGTTTCTGGACATGCGCTTAAACCCCCAGGGACTTTTTGTAGCGGCCTTCGACCATGCGGTTCCAGCTCAGCATGATCAGCAGATTGACCAACAGCAGCGCCACCGCGAGGGTCGCGCCCATGGGCCAGTTGAGTTCCGAGAGGTATTGGTCGTAGACCACGGTGGCAACCATCTTCAGGCGTCGCCCACCCAGCAGGCCGGGGATTGCAAAGGAGCTGGCAGCCAAACCGAACACGATAAGGGTGCCGGACAGCACACCGGGCATCACTTGGGGCAGCACGATCTTGCGCATCACCGTGGCTTGGCTGGCGCCCAGGGACAACGCCGCCTGTTCGGCCGACGGGTCGAGCTTCTGCAGGGAGGTCCACACCGGGATAATCATGAACGGCAGCATCACGTGCACCAACGCGATGATCACCGCGAACGGCGTATACAGCAGCTTCATCGGGCGCCCGCCGAGGGCCTGGAGCATTTGGTTAATCAGTCCGTCGGCACCCAGCAGCAGGCTCCAGCCGAACGCACGTACCACCACCGAAATCAGCAGCGGCGTGAGGATCACGATCAGGAAGATCGAGCGCCACGGTGTACCCATGCGGCTGAGAATGTAGGCCTCCGGCACGCCGATCACCACGCACAGCAGCGTTACCAGGGCACTGATCCAGAACGTGCGCCAGAAAATCTCGTAGAAGTAGGCGTCGCTCAACAGCGCCCAGTAATGGGCCAGGGTCCACTCATCGGCCTTCACGCCCGCTTGGTAGTCGAACACATTGAACGACAGCACCAGGGTCAGGCCCAGCGGCATGATCAAAAGCCCGGTAAACAGCACCAGTGCAGGCAGCGAGAGTAGGTAGCCACGACTCATGGGTGCACCTCATCGGCCGCCAGTACGCGCAGCAAATCGGCCTGCCATTGCAGGCCCACCACCGCGCCGTTAGCCAAGGGCGCGCTGCCGTCGTTACTGCGTATCACGGTGATTTCGCCCAGGGCGGTGTGGACGCGGTACAGCCATTGGCTGCCGAAAAAATAGCGGTCCAGCACTGTGCCTGACATTCGCCCAGTGCTCGCGTCCACCAGTTGGATTTTTTCCGGGCGCAGGCTCAGGGTCAGTTCGCCTTTGCCACCGTCATGGCGCACTTGAGGGATGCCGAGCGCGTCGTAGTCGCCGGCCAGCAGATTGGCCTTGCCGACGAAGTCTGAGATAAAGCGCGTGCGTGGGTGTTCATAGAGTTTGTAAGGCGCGTCGATCTGGGTCACGCGCCCGGCCTGCATCACCACCACGCGGTCGCTGATGGACAGGGCTTCGGCCTGGTCATGAGTCACCATCAAGGTGGTGATGCCCACCGCGCATTGGATACGCCGGATTTCAAACTGCATTTCTTCACGCAGGTTGGCGTCGAGGTTGGACAGCGGCTCATCAAGCAACAATACCGGCGGTTCGATCACCAGCGCACGGGCCAGGGCCACGCGCTGGCGCTGGCCACCGGACAGCTCACGGGGGTAGCGCTCGGCATGTTGAGCCAGACGCACCAGCTCCAGCACGCTGTTGACGCGGGTGGCGATGTCCGCCGCTGGCACCTTGCGCATCTTCAGGCCGAAGGCGACGTTGTCGCGCACGCTCATATGCGGGAACAGCGCGTAGCTCTGAAACACCACGCCCAGGCCACGGCTGGCGGGCTTGGCATGGGTGATGTCGCGACCGTCGAGCAGGATCTGGCCACCGCTGACGTCGACGAAACCGGCGATCATTTGCAGGGTGGTGGTCTTGCCACAGCCTGAAGGGCCGAGCAGGGAAACGAATTCGCCTTGTTCCACCGCCAGATCAGTGGCGACCACTGCATCGACGGCGCCATAGCGTTTGCTCAAGGCCTTGAGTTGGAGAAATGCCATGTCTGCGTTCCACCTTTATTCAGTCGCGTCAAAAACGCGCTTTCTTGTTTTGGGCAGATGCGAAAAGTGGTGCCGGTGCGTGGGCGCTCGATCTCAAGTCGGCTGCCGGTTGTTGTTCATTTCGCCCCTGTGGACGCAGATTAGGACGAAGACTAGGATGGGCGGAAGGTGGAATTTCACTCAACGGACTACTATTTTAAGATTTATTCATTGAGCAGAATTATTAACGAGATTAGATGTTATGGATTCCATTGAGCGGAATAACGGCGGCAAGGATATCGGTGCGGGCAGCGTGTCCCGGTTGTTTGCCGTGCTGCGAGCCCTGGGGGAGGTGCCGGAGGGTGGCGAGCGGGTTACCCAACTCGCCCAACAGGTGGGCTTGTCCCAACCCACCACCCACCGCCTGCTGCGCAACCTGATGGACGAAGGCATGGTTGAGCAGGATGCGCGCAGCAAACGCTATCGCCTGAGCCTGGAGTTCTTCGCGTTGGCGGCCAACGCAGGCAAGACCGGCAACCTGCGCGACCTGGTGCGCCCCAGCCTGTTGCGCCTGAGCGCTTCGCTGGGCGACTCGCTGTTCCTGCTGGCGCGCTCAGGCTTCGACGCCATTTGCCTGGACCGCAGCGAGGGCCCGTACCCGATCCGTACCTTCACCGGTGATATCGGCGGGCGCGTGGCCCTGGGCGTGGGGCAGGGCAGCCTGGCGATCCTGGCGTTTTTGCCGCAAGAGGAGCGCGAGACGGTGATCCGCTACAACCTGCCACGGCTCAAGGACTTCCACCTGTATGACGAAGTGCTGCTGCGCTCCGAAGTGGAGAGCGTGCGCAACCTGGGTTATGCGGCACGCAACACCGGTGTGCTGGAAGGCATGGCGGGGCTGGCGGTGCCCATCCTCAACCGCGACGGGTACGCGGTCGCGGCATTGAGCGTGGCGACCATCAGCGACCGCCTGGGGCCGAGCCGCTTGCCCATGGTGGTGGAGTTGCTCAAGCGCGAGGCGGCGGCCATCGGACCGCGGCTCAACCCGTTTGATCCGACATTGCACAGGCCATCGCAAACCTTTGGTGGTTAAGTCAAGCCTTCACAACAGCATATTGGATCCAGTTACGGTATAACCCTGAGACGCTTTCGTCATTCGAGGCCCCGTTTTTCATGCAAAACCCTTTGCAACGTCCGCTGTGGCAAACCTATCTGTTGTTCCTGGCACCGATGGTGCTGTCCAATTTCCTGCAAAGCTTTTCCGGCACCCTCAACGGCATTTACGTTGGGCAAATGCTTGGCACCCAGGCGTTGGCCGCAGTATCGGGGATGTTTCCCATCGTGTTTTTCTTTATCGCCCTGGTGATCGGCCTGGGGGCGGGTGCCTCGGTACTGATCGGCCAGGCATGGGGCGCGCAGGAGACCGGAATGGTCAAGGCGATTACCGGTGCCACCCTGACCCTGGGCGCGTTGGTGGGCCTGGTGGCCGCCGTGCTGGGCAGCCTGTTTGCGCGCCCGGCATTGCAAGCGTTGGGCACCCCGGTGGACGTGCTCGACGATGCGGTGGGCTACGCCCAGATGATGATGTTGATCATGCCGTTGCTGCTGGTGTTCATCCTCTATACCCAACTGCTGCGTGGGGTCAGCGACACGATTTCGCCGTTGCTGGCATTGATGGTCTCCACCCTGGTGGGCTTGCTGCTGACGCCTGCGCTGATTCGCGGCTGGATCGGCCTGCCGCCCCTGGGCATCCAGAGTGCGGTGTATGCCGGGCTGGTGGGTAACGCCTTGGCGATGCTGTTTTTGGTCCTGCGCCTGCGCCACAAAAACCACGTGATGGCGCCAGACCGCGAGCTGCTTGCCGCCTTGCGCCTGGACCGCGTCATCCTCGGCAAAGTCCTGCGCATCGGCCTGCCGACGGGCTTGCAGATGGTGGTGCTATCGCTGTCGGAGTTGGTCATCCTGGCCCTGGTCAACGGCCACGGCTCCCAGGCCACGGCGGCCTATGGCGCGGTGACGCAAATCGTCAACTATGTGCAGTTCCCGGCGCTGTCGATTGCCATCACCGCCTCGATCCTCGGCGCCCAGGCGATTGGCGCCGGGCGCCTGGAGCGCATCGGGCCGATCCTGCGCACGGGGCTTGTGATCAACCTGTGCCTCACCGGTGGCTTGATCGTGCTCGGCTATGGGCTATCCCACTGGTTGCTGGGCCTGTTCATCACCGACGACAGCGCACGGGTGCGGGCCGAACACCTGCTGCACATCATGCTCTGGAGCATTCTCGTATTCGGCTTCCAGGCGGTGATCGGCGGCATTATGCGCGCCAGCGGCGTGGTGCTGATGCCGGTGGCGATCTCGATCTTCTGCGTGCTCTGCGTGGAGTTACCAATGGCCTATCTGTTCAACGCCCACTTCGGGTTGGAAGGGGTGTGGATGGCATTTCCGGTGACCTACCTGGCGATGCTGGTGTTGCAGATCGCGTATTACCGGTTGGTGTGGCGGCATAAGCAGATCAAGCGGTTGGTGTGATAAAAAGCTGCGCAACTTGAAGGAAAGAAGGCAATAACATGGCGAACCCCTACGCCGAATTATTCCAGGCCCCCGGTGCCCGGGCCTTCGTGCTCGCGGGCATGCTGGCACGCATGCCCATATCCATGACTGGCATCGGCCTGATCACCATGCTTTCCCAGGTGCATGGTGGCTATGGCCTGGCCGGTTCGGTGGCGGCGGTGTTTGCCCTGGCCACGGCGATTTGCGCGCCGCAAGTGTCACGTTGGGTGGACCGCTACAGCCAGGGCAAAGTATTGCCAATTGCCGCGCTGATCGGCGGCGGGGCGCTCTTGATGTTGCTGCTGTGTACGCGGTTGCAGGCGCCGAATTGGACGCTGTTTCTGTTCGCCGCGCTGGCGGGCTGCATGCCCAATATGTCCGCTATGGTGCGGGCACGCTGGACCGAGTTGTACCGTGGCCAGCCCAGGCTGCAAACCGCGTTTGCCCTGGAGTCGGTGCTCGATGAGGTGTGTTTCATCATCGGCCCACCCATATCGGTGGGGTTGAGCGTGGCGGTGTTTCCAGAAGCCGGGCCCTTGGTGGCGGTGCTGTTGCTGGCGGTGGGCGTCACCACCTTTGTGCTGCAACGGCAAACCGAACCACCGGTACACGCGCATCAGGGCGCGCACGGTCGCTGGCTGATTGCTTCGCCGTCGGTATTGATCCTGATGATCCTGCTGCTGGCGATGGGCGTGATCGTTGGGGTGGTGGATGTGGTCAGCGTGGCCTTCGCCCAGCATCAGGGCCAGCCGGCCGCGGCGAGTATCGTGTTGTCGGTGTATGCCATCGGTTCGTGCCTGGCCGGGTTGGCCTTCGGTGCCCTCAAACTCAAGGCACCGTTGCCACGCCAGTTCCTGTACTGCGGCGTGGCCACGGCGTTGACCACCTTGCCCTTGCTGCTGGTGAGCAATATTCCCGGCTTGGCCGCTGCCATCTTTATCTCCGGGCTGTTCTTCGCACCCACCTTGATTGTGTCGATGGCCATGGTCGAGCAGATCGTCCCGGCCAGCCGCCTGACCGAAGGCATGACCTGGCTGATCACCGGCCTGAGCATCGGCGTGGCCATTGGTGCCGCCAGTTCGGGGTGGATGATCGACCACTTTGGCGCCACCAGCGGGTTCTGGGTGGCGCTGGCGGCCGGGGCTGTGGTAGCGGGCTCGGCGGTATTGGGTTACCGGCGATTAGGGTAAAGGGCTGGCCTTGCAGGTTTGGTTGAGCAGGTCATTCACGGCTTCGCGAAAGGCCACTTCCAACGCGTGTTCGGTTTGGCCCTCATAACTCACCAGCGCGCTGATGTACAAAAGCCTGCCAAACAGGCAATTGTCGTCAGCGCTGTATTCAATTGAGCCGTTATAGCCTTTGTATTGCAGTTGGCGATTCATTGCGCTGATTTCCCTCGTATAGACGTCTGGATTCCTGACCTCGGCAAGCCTAGAGCGCATGCATCGCTAACCCTAGCGGTGGCGTACTGATTTTGCGTAGGACGCTTCCTGCCAGCCCGTATTCCCCGCGGGCAACAGCCTCCCATTCCCCCCGCTAATTTTTCCCCGTCCGGTTCGTTTTATAGGGACGACGTGCCTTTGTGCTTCCCGCCTATTGCCCCGGATTCCAAGAAATGAATGCTGAAGACTCCTTGAAACTTGCTCGCCGGTTTATCGGGCTGCCCCTGGAAAAACGCCAACTGTTCCTGCAAGCCTTGCAGAAAGAGGGCGTGGATTTTTCAAGGTTTCCGATTCCGGCAGGGGTGGAGGTGGAGGACCGCCAGGCGCTGTCCTACGCACAGCAGCGCATGTGGTTTCTATGGCAGTTGGACCCGGCCAGCGGCGCCTACAATTTGCCCGGCGCAGTGCGCTTGAGGGGCGCGCTGAGCCTGCCAGCGCTGGAGCAAGCGTTCGCCAGCCTGGTGGCGCGTCACGAAACTCTGCGCACGGTGTTCCAGCGTCAGGCCGATGAGCGGCTGGCTCAGGTGGCGGTGGAGCCGTCGGTGACCGTCGAGCACCTGGACTTCACCGCCTTGGCCGTCGATGCTCGGGAGCAGGCCGTCAACGCCGCCGCTACCCGTCAATCGCTGTTGCCGTTCGACCTGGAACATGGGCCATTGCTGCGCGTGCAACTGCTCAAGCTTGCCGAGCAGGAACAGGTGCTGCTGCTGACCTTGCACCACATCGTCTCCGACGGTTGGTCGATGAATGTGCTGATCGACGAATTCATCCGTTGCTATGACGCCCATGAGCGCAACGAAGCGCCCCAACTGCCGGCGCTGCCCATCCAGTACAGCGACTACGCCCTGTGGCAGCGCCGCTGGCTGGAAGCGGGCGAGCAGGCGCGCCAATTGGAATATTGGCAGGCCCGCCTGGGTGATGAGCATCCGGTACTGGAACTGCCCACTGATCACCCACGGCCGGCCATGCCCAGCTACCAGGGCACACGGCATAACTTCGTGATTGATCCGGCACTGGCCGCGCAACTGCGCAGTTGCGCGCAACAACACAACGTCACCCTGTTCATGCTGTTGCTCGGTGCCTTTAATGTGCTGCTGCATCGCTATACCGGCCAGGGCGACATTCGCGTCGGTGTGCCGATTGCCAATCGCAATCGCACCGAAGTCGAGGGCCTGATCGGGTTCTTCGTCAACACTCAGGTGTTGCGCACCGAACTGACCGGGCAAACCCGGGTTGCCGAGTTGCTGCAAGGTATCAAGGAGCATGCCCTGGGCGCCCAGGCCCATCAGGAATTGCCCTTCGAACGGCTGGTGGAAGCGCTGAAAATCGAGCGCAGCCTGAGCCACACGCCGCTGTTTCAGGTGATGTATAACCATCAGCCGGTAGTCGCCGACATCGCCTCGGTCAGCACTGCATCGGGCCTGGAATTGGCCCTGGTGGAATGGCAAGGCCGCACTACCCAGTTCGACCTGACCCTGGACACCTACGAAAAGTCCGGCACCCTGCATGCCGCGCTGACCTACGCCAATGACCTGTTCGATACGCCCACCATCGAGCGCATGGCCCGGCACTGGACCCGCCTGCTGCAGGCCATGGTGCTTGATGGCGAACAGCGCATCGGCGAATTGCCCATGCTTGATGCCGGTGAACAGCAACGGCTGGTTCACAGCTGGAACCAGACCGCCGAGGCGTACCCGACCGAGCGCGGGCTTCATCACCTGATCGAAGACCAGGCACAGCGCAGCCCCGATGCACCGGCGCTGGTGTTCGGTACCACCACCTTGACCTACGCGCAGCTGGATGCACGCGCCAACCAGTTGGCCCATGCCCTGGGCGAGCAGGGCGTAGGGCCCGACGTGCTGGTGGGGATCTGCATCGAGCGCTCCATCGAAATGGTGGTTGGCCTGCTGGCGATTCTCAAGGCCGGTGGCGCCTACGTGCCTCTCGACCCTGAGTATCCCCAGGAACGCCTGGCCTACATGATCGAAGACAGCGGCATACAACTGCTGCTCAGCCAGCAGAGCCTGCTGGCGTCGCTGCCCGTCGCCGGTATCCAGGTGATTGCCCTGGACCAGCCGGCGCTATGGCTCGACGGCTACAGCAGCGACTCGCCGAACGTGGCCCCGCATGCCCTGAACTTGGCGTATGTGATCTACACCTCGGGCTCCACCGGCAAGCCCAAAGGCGCCGGCAATAGCCATCGCGCCTTGGTCAACCGCTTGAGCTGGATGCAACAGGCCTATGGCTTGGGTGCCAATGACGCCGTATTGCAGAAAACCCCGTTCAGCTTTGACGTGTCGGTGTGGGAGTTCTTCTGGCCGTTGATGACCGGCGCACGCCTGGTGGTGGCGGCGCCTGGCGAGCACCGTGAACCGGCGCGCCTGATTGACACCATTGGCCGGTACGCCATCACCACCTTGCACTTTGTGCCGTCGATGCTGCAGGCGTTCATCCATGAGCCGGGCGTACAGGCGTGCGCAAGCCTCACACGCATTGTGTGCAGCGGCGAAGCCTTGCCCTTGGATGCGCAACAGCAAGTGTTCGCCAGGTTGCCGACTGCGGCGCTGTACAACCTCTATGGTCCGACCGAGGCGGCCATCGACGTCACGCACTGGGCCTGCATCGACGAAGGCGCCGACAGCGTGCCCATCGGCCGCCCGATCGCCAACCTCGGCACCTACGTGCTGGACGCGCAACTCAACCCGGTGCCGGCTGGCGTCAGCGGCGAACTCTACCTCGGCGGCGTTGGTCTGGCGCGTAGTTACCACAGGCGCCCGGCGCTGACCGCCGAACGTTTTGTGCCCAGCCCGTTCGTGATGGGCGAGCGCCTGTATCGCACCGGTGACCGCGTGCGCCAACGTGCCGATGGGGTGATCGAATACCTTGGCCGTCTCGATCATCAGGTCAAGTTGCGCGGCTTGCGTATCGAGCTGGGCGAAATCGAAGCACGCCTGATGCAGCATCCACACGTGCGCGAAGCCGTGGTGCTGGTGCATGGCGGCAAGCAGTTAGTCGCCTATCTGGTGCACGCAGGCGAGGCGCCAGCGGATCTCAAGGCCTGGTTGCTCAGCAGCCTGCCGGAATACATGGTGCCGACGCATTTCATTGCGCTGCCCAAGCTACCGGTGACCGCCAACGGCAAGCTCGACCGCAAGGCGTTGCCAGCGCCGGATGCGGCATTGCAACAGGCGTTTGTGGCGCCACAAGGCGACCTGCAAACAGCCCTGGCTGCCATCTGGAGCGATGTGCTGGGCGTTGAGCAGGTCGGCCAGGACGATAACTTCTTCGAGCTGGGCGGCGATTCGATCATCTCCATCCAAGTAGTCAGCCGCGCCCGTCAGGCCGGCATTCGCCTGAGCCCGCGTGACCTGTTCCAGTACCAGAGCATCCGCAGCCTGGCGCTGGTGGCCAGCTTCGAGCAGGTCAGCCTGATCGACCAGGGGCCTGTCAGCGGCGCGGTCATGCTCACGCCTGTGCAGCACAGCTTTTTCGACCAGATGATCCCGGCGCGGCATCACTGGAATCAATCCTTGTTGCTGGTGCCCGGCGAGGTGCTTGAGCCGGCACGCCTGGAAGCAGCGCTGGCGCGGTTGATCCAGCATCACGACGCCTTGCGCCTGCGTTTTGTGCAGCAGGCTGACGGCTGGCAGCAGAGCCATGCCGCCTATGTCAGCGAACCGCTGTTGTGGCAATGCCAGGCCAGCACCGACGCCGAGTTGGCGGCGCTGTGTGATGAAGCCCAGCGCAGTCTTGACCTTGCCAAAGGCCCACTGCTGCGCGCCGCGTTGGTGAGCATGGCCGATGGCAGCCAGCGTGTGCTGCTGGTGATCCACCACCTGGTGGTGGATGGCGTGTCCTGGCGCATCCTGCTTGAAGACTTGCAACAGGCCTACCGCGAACAGGCACTCCCAGCAAAAACCAGTGCCTATCAGCACTGGGCGCAACAGTTGCACCGCCACGCGCAGACCCTCGATGAGCAACTGCCGTACTGGCAAGCCCAATTCATCGACGCCGAGCTGCCGTGTGATCACCCCGAAGGCGGCCTGCAAAACCGCCTGGGTGCCAAGCTGGAAACCCGCCTCGACGCCGAGCACACCCGCCGACTGCTGCAAGACGCACCAGCGGCCTATCGCACCCAGGTCAATGACCTGTTGCTGACCGCCCTGGCGCGGGTGATCAGCCGTTGGAGCGAGCAACCTGCCGCGCTTATTCAATTGGAAGGTCACGGTCGTGAAGATCTGTTTGACGACATCGACCTGAGCCGCACCGTCGGCTGGTTCACCAGCCTCTACCCGGTGTGCCTGCACGCCGAGGGCGAGTTGCCCGAGGCGATCAAGGCGGTCAAGGAACAACTGCGCACCGTGCCCGACAAAGGCCTGGGCTACGGCCTGCTGCGCTACCTGGGCACGTCACACGCGCGGGAAAGCCTGGCGAGCCTCGCCGCGCCGCGCATCACCTTCAACTACCTGGGCCAGTTCGACCGTCAGTTCAACGAGTCGGCACTGTTCGTGCCGGCCAGCCAGGGCAGTGGCCAGGCCCAGGATCCAGAGGCACCGCTGGCCAACTGGTTGACGGTGGAAGGGCAGGTTTATGGCGGTGAGCTGTCGCTTCAATGGGGGTTCAGTCGGGAGATGTTCGAGGCGGCGACTGTTCAGCGTCTGGCGAATGAGTACGCAGCCGAACTCAAGGCACTCATTGAGCATTGCAGTGCCACGCCGGCGGGGCAGGTGACCCCGTCGGATTTCCCGCTGGCACGCCTCACCCAGCAGCAATTGGATGCTTTGCCCGTGGCCGGGCCGGCGATTGCCGACGTTTACCCGCTGTCGCCGATGCAGCAAGGCATGCTGTTCCACACCCTGTTGGAACCCGAGGCCCAGGCCTACATCAACCAGTTGCGCCTCGACATCGACGGCCTCGATGTGCTCGCTTTCGGGCGTGCTTGGCAGGCCGCACTGGATCGCCACGACATCCTGCGCAGCAGCTTCCACTGGCTGGGCCTGGACAGTGCCCATCAACTGATCCAGCGCCAAGTGGACCTTCAGCTGCAAGTGATCGAGGACCCAAACGCCGACTTCGACACCCTGGCCCACGCCGAACGCCAACGCGGTTTTGCCCTGAATGCCGCACCGCTGTTTCGCCTGACGCTGGTGCGCGGTGCCGGTGCGGCCTGGCACTTTATCTTCACCAGCCACCACATCCTCATGGACGGCTGGAGTAACGCGCAGTTGCTCGGTGAAGTCATCGCCCACTATGCGGGGCAGGCAGTGCCGGCGCCGCTCGGGCAGTTCCGCGATTACCTCGCCTGGCTGCAACAACAATCCTCGGGCGAAGCGTTCTGGAAAACCGCCCTGGCGGCATTGCCGGCGCCGACCCTGCTGGCGCAAGCGCTGCGCACGCCGGTAGACGGGGTGGGCATGGCTGACCATCACGTGGCACTGGAGAGCGACTTTACCCACTGCCTCGGCGAGTTCGCACGCCAGCACAAAGTCACCCTCAATACCCTGTTGCAAGGGGCTTGGAGCCTGTTGCTGCAACGCTACACCGGTCAGGGCTGCGTCGCCTTCGGTGCCACGGTGGCCGGGCGTTCCGCACCGCTGCCGGGGATCGAGCAGCAACTGGGCCTGTTCATCAACACCTTGCCGATTATCAGCACAGCCTCGCCAGCCCAGTCGGCCGCGACGTGGCTCAGCGAACTGCAAGCGCTCAACCTCAGCCTGCGCGACCATGAACATGTGCCGCTCTACGACATCCAGGGCTGGGCTGGCCAGCAGGGTGCGCTGTTCGACACCTTGCTGGTGTTCGAGAACTTCCCGGTCGCCGAGGCGCTCAAGCAAGGCGCGCCGGCCGGCCTGACCTTCGGTCGCCTGCACAACCATGAGCGCACGCACTATCCATTGACCCTGGGCATCGAACTGGGCGCCAGCCTGCGCCTGGAATTCAGCTATGACCGTGCCCGGTTCAGCGCGGCACACGTCGCGCAGTTGAGCGCCAACCTGCACCACCTGCTGGCGCAATTGCTCGCAGACGCTCACATGCCGCTGGGCAACCTGCGCCTTCTCGACGCTCCCGCGCAACGGCAGATGCTCGCGCTGAGCCGCTCGGCCGCAGCGCCCCAGGCCAACGAACGCGTGCATCAGCGTATCGCAGCCCAGGCCGAGGCGACGCCAGACGCCCTGGCTGTACAGGCCGGTGACGCCAGCTTGAGCTACGCCCAGTTGAACCAGCGCGCCAACCGCCTGGCCCATCGCCTGTTGGCGCTTGGTGTCGGCCCCGGCCAACGGGTGGGCCTGGCTTCGCGGCGTGGCCCGCAGTTGATCGTCAGCCTGCTGGCCGTGCTCAAAAGCGGGGCGGCCTACGTACCGCTGGACCCTAAATACCCGGCGGAGCGTTTGGCCTACATGCTCGCCGACAGCCGCCTGGACGTGCTGCTCAGCGAAACCGGCTTGCTCGCCGACCTGCCTTTGCCCCACGGCCTGACCCGCGTGGATTTCAGCGCCTGTGGCGACGAACTGGCAGGCTACCCGGCGTCCAATCCGCCTAATCACGCTGCTGCCGCTGACCTGGCGTATGTGATCTACACCTCCGGCTCCACCGGCCAGCCCAAAGGCGTGGCCATCGACCATGCCGCCCTCGGCCAGTTCTGCGACAGCGCCACGCTGTACAGCCGACTGAGCGCCGAGGACCGCGTGTTGCAGTTTGCGACCTTCAGTTTTGATGGTTTTGTCGAACAGTGCTTCCCGCCCCTGTGTGCGGGCGCGGCATTGATCATGCGTGGCGATGAACTCTGGGATGCCGGGCAACTGGCGCAAGAGATTGTCGAGCAGGGTGTGACCCTGGCCGATTTGCCCGCCGCCTACTGGTACCTGTTGGCGCAGGAATGCGCCGAGCACCGTCGCTCCCTGGGCAAGCTGCGCCAGGTGCATGTGGGCGGTGAAGCCATGTCGGTGGAAGGCGTACGTGCCTGGCACGCCGCGGGCTTGGGCAATGTGCGCCTGGTCAACACCTACGGGCCGACCGAAGCTACGGTGGTCTCAAGCGTGCATGACTGCCAATTGACCGATGCCAACGACGCCTACGGCGTGCCAATAGGACAGGCGATTGCCGGGCGCGCTCTGTATGTGCTCGACAGCGGCTTCGAACTGTTGGCCACCGACGGCGTGGGCGAGTTGTGTATTGGCGCCGAAGTTGGCTTGGCACAACGCTACTTCGACCGCCCGGCGCTCACCGCTGAGCGCTTCTTGCCAGACCCGTTTTCCGCCACGCCCGGTGCGCGGCTTTATCGCAGTGGCGACCTGGCCCGTTACAACCCGGCGGGTGCGCTGGAATACGTTGGGCGTATCGACCATCAAGTGAAGATTCGTGGCCTGCGTATCGAAATGGGCGAAATCGAAGCCAGCCTGCAAGCCTTGCCCAGCGTGCGAGAAGCCGCCGTGCTTGCGCAGCCTAGCGCCACCGGCGCGCAGTTGGTGGCGTACGTGGTGCCCGCCGAAGGCCAAGCGCTGGAGCCCCAGGCACTGGCGACACGCTTGCGCCAGACATTGCCGGACTACATGGTGCCCGGTCATTGGGTGGTGCTCGATGCCTTGCCGTTGAACAACAACGGCAAGCTCGACCGCCGCGCACTGCCCACCCCCGACCTGAACCAGACCAGCGCCGCCTACGTGGCGCCGCAGAGTCCATTGCAAATCCAGCTGGCGGCCATCTGGCAAGCAGTGTTGCAGGTCGAGCAGGTTGGCCTGGAAGATCACTTCTTCGAACGCGGCGGCCACTCTTTGTTGGCTACCCAAGTGATCTCCCGGGTGCGCCACGACCTCAAGCTGGAAGTGCCGTTGCGGGCGCTGTTCGAACAGCCGACGCTGGCAGCCTTTGCTGCGGCGTGCGCAGGCGTGCAGGTCGATACGGCGCCCGTGATCCAGGCAGTTGGGCGGGAGCAGCCGCTGGCGTTGTCCTTTGCCCAGGAGCGGCAGTGGTTTCTTTGGCAGTTGGACCCCACCAGTGCGGCCTATCATGTGCCCAGCACCCTGCGTCTCAAGGGGCACTTAGACAAGGTAGCCTTACAGCACGCCTTCGATACACTGGTCGCGCGCCATGAAAGCCTGCGCACTTATCTGCACCAGGACGCCGAGCGCACCGTACAAGTCATAAGCCCGCAGGCGCATGTTCCGGTAGCCTCAATGGGTGCCAATGAGGCAGGGTTGAAGGCGATGGTCGAAGCGCTGATCACCCAGCCATTCGACCTGCGCCACGGCCCATTGATGCGCGTGAGTCTGTTGCGGTTGGCTGACAATGAGCACGTGCTGGTGGTTGTGCAGCACCACATCATCTCTGACGGTTGGTCGATGCAGGTCATGGTCGACGAACTGGTGCAACTCTACGCTGCCTATAGCCAAGGCCAGGATTTGGACCTGCCGGCGCTGCCCATCCAGTATGGCGACTATGCCGTGTGGCAACGCAGCTGGATGGAGGCGGGGGAGAAAACGCGTCAACTCGAATACTGGCGCGATCTGCTCGGTGGGGAGCAGCCAGTACTGGAGCTGCCATTCGATCATCAGCGTCCAGCCATGCCGACCTACCGTGGCGCACGTTTGAATATCGTGTTGCCGATGCCATTGCTCGTTAGTTTGAAGACGTTGGCCCGACGCGAAGGCGTGACACTGTTCATGTTGCTGCTGGCGTCCTATCAGATATTGCTGCATCGCTATAGCGGGCAGCAGGATGTTCGTGTCGGTGTACCGATCGCCAACCGCAATCGTCTTGAAACCGAGCGGCTCATAGGCTTCTTCGTCAATACTCAGGTGCTCAAGGCCGATATCGATGGGCAAGCGACCGTCGCCCAGTTACTGCATCAGGTCAAGCGGCGCGCACTGGAGGCTCAGGCACATCAAGACCTACCGTTCGAGCAGTTGGTGGAGGCCTTGCAACCTGAACGCAGCCTCAGCCTTAGCCCATTGTTTCAGGTGGCGTTCAACCACCATGTCAGCCTGTCCGGCCTTCATTTACAGCGCGTGGCGCAGTTGGACATGAGCCCGGTGAGCTGGGATGAGACGGTAGCGCAATTTGACCTGACCCTGGATATCGAAGAGTCCGAGGACCAATTGGCTGCTTCACTGAGCTACGCCACTGAGTTGTTTGAAGCCTCAACCATCGAGCGCATGGCCGGGCACTGGCAGAACCTGTTGCAGGCCATGGTTGCTGACCAACAGCAGTCCATCAGTCAACTGAATCTGCTGGACCAGGACGAGCAACAGCAGATCCTTGAACTGTGGAACCAGACCGACGCCGGCTTCTCGGCCGAGCGCCTGGTACACGAATTGGTCGGTGATCGCGCCCGGGAAACCCCGGACGCAGTGGCGGTGAAGTTCGACGCACAAACCCTGACTTACGGCGAGCTGGATCGCCAGGCCAACCGCCTGGCCCATGCCTTGATCGCCCGTGGCGTCGGCCCGGAAGTACGGGTGGCCATCGCCATGCCGCGCAGTGCCGAGAGCATGGTGGCGTTCCTGGCGGTGATGAAAGCCGGCGGCGTGTATGTGCCGCTGGATATCGAATACCCACGTGATCGCCTGCTGTACATGATGCAAGACAGCCGTGCGCAACTGCTGCTGACCCACAGCCGGGCGTTGCAGCAACTGCCGGTCCCCGAGGGCCTGGATACCCTGGCGATTGATTGCACCGAAGAATGGGCCGATTACAGCCATACGGCACCGGATGTGGCGCTGGACGGCGACAACCTCGCCTATGTGATCTACACCTCCGGTTCCACTGGTTTGCCCAAGGGCGTGGCGGTGTCACACGGGCCGTTGGTGGCGCATATCATCGCCACCGGTGAACGCTATGAAACCTCCCCGGCCGATTGCGAATTGCACTTCATGTCGTTTGCCTTTGACGGCTCCCACGAAGGCTGGATGCACCCGCTGATCAACGGCGCCAGCGTGTTGATCCGTGACGACAGCCTGTGGTTGCCGGAATACACCTATGAGCAGATGCATCGTCACAACGTGACCATGGCGGTGTTCCCACCGGTGTACCTGCAACAGTTGGCCGAACATGCCGAGCGCGACGGCAACCCACCGGCGGTGCGGGTGTATTGCTTTGGCGGTGATGCCGTTGCTCAAGCCAGCTATGACCTGGCGTGGCGCGCGCTGAAACCCAAGTACCTGTTCAACGGCTATGGCCCGACGGAAACGGTGGTCACACCGCTGTTGTGGAAGGCACGCACGGGCGACCCATGTGGCGCCGTCTATGCGCCCATCGGCACCTTGTTGGGTAACCGCAGCGGCTACGTGCTGGACTCGCAACTCAATCTGCAACCCATCGGCGTAGCCGGGGAGTTGTACCTGGGCGGCGAGGGTGTGGCCCGGGGGTATCTGGAGCGTCCGGCATTGACTGCCGAGCGTTTCGTACCGGACCCGTTCGGCAAGCCCGGCAGTCGCGTGTATCGCAGCGGCGACCTGACCCGTGGGCGTCCGGATGGCGTGGTGGATTACCTGGGGCGTGTTGACCACCAGGTGAAGGTCCGGGGCTTCCGTATCGAACTGGGGGAAATCGAGGCGCGTCTGCGTGAACAGGACAATGTGGGTGAAACCGTGGTGGTGGCTCAGGACGGCCCGACCGGTAAGCAATTGGTGGCTTATGTCGTACCGGTAGAGTCGGTGGGTGACGAAGCCGTATTCCGCGACATCCTGCGCCGCGCGCTGAAAGCTCGCCTGCCGGATTACATGGTGCCAGCGTACTTCATGTTCCTGGCGCAGATGCCACTCACGCCCAACGGCAAGCTCGACCGCCGTAGCCTGCCCGAGCCGGACGCAAGCCAACTGCAACAACACTACGTGGCGCCGCAAACCGAGCTTGAACAACAGATTGCCGCGATCTGGGCCGACATCCTGCACCTCCCGCAAGTAGGCCTGAACGACAACTTCTTCGAAGTCGGCGGCCACTCTTTGCTGGCTATCCGGATCACGTCTCGCATCCACGCCGAACTGGGCTTGGAGGTGCCGCTGGTGGAAGTGTTCCAGACCGATTCCTTGCGCGCTTATGTTCAGGCCGCTGCCACTTTCCGCGCCGGCACTGCGGAAGACTTTGATGATCTTCGTGACTTTTTGAGCGAACTAGAGGCGATTTGAACCATGCTTTCCAACCCTAATATCGACCTGGTGTCGCGCTTTCTTCGCTTGCCTCTGGAGCAGCGCCAGCAGTTTTACCAGCGCCTGCAAAGCCGGGGCATGAGTTTCGCTCAACTGCCGATTGCCTCGATTCGCGAAGACGGCCAACACCTGCCGCTGTCCTACGCCCAGGAGCGTCAGTGGTTTCTCTGGCAGTTGGACCCCGACAGCGCGGCCTATCACGTACCCGCTGCGCTGCGTCTGAGCGGCCACTTGGACAAGGCTGCCCTGCAACGCTGCTTTGACAGCCTGGTCGCACGCCATGAAAGTTTGCGCACTCGCCTGCACCTGAGTGATGAGCAACGCTCCCAGGAGGTGCTGCACCAGGCGATTGTCGACATCGCTGAAAGCGAGACTGACGAAGCCCAGCTCAAGGCCTGCGTCGAAGAGCAGATCGCGCGCCCGTTTGACCTGCAGCACGGTCCGCTGCTGCGGGTCAGCCTGCTTTGCCTCGGTGAAGATGAGCATGTACTGGTGATGGTGCAGCACCATATCGTCTCCGACGGCTGGTCCATGGGCGTGATGGTGCGGGAGTTGATGCAGCTTTACGCTGCCTACAGCCAGGGTCAGGACTGCGTGCTGGCGCCGCTGCCGATTCAATACGCGGACTATGCGCTGTGGCAACGTCGCTGGATGGAGGCAGGGGAGAAGGCGCATCAATTGAAGTACTGGTGTGAGCTGCTCAGCGGGGCACAGCCCGTACTGGAACTGCCGTTCGATAATACGCGCCCGGCCCAGCAGAGTTTTCGCGGTGCACGCCACGACATAGCGCTGGAACCGGCGCTGGTTGCCGGTCTGAAGGCCTTGGCTCAGCGCGAGGGCGTGACCCTGTTCATGTTGTTGCTCGCCTCGTTCCAGGTATTTCTTTACCGCTACAGCGGCCAACAGGACATCCGCGTCGGCGTGCCGATTGCCAACCGTAACCGCGTCGAGACCGAGTCTCTGATTGGCTTTTTCGTCAATACTCAGGTGCTCAAGGCCGATCTCGACCGCCAGATGTCCTTCGCCCAACTGCTGCAACACACCAAGCAGCGCGCGCTGCAAGCCCAGGCGCGTCAGGACTTGCCCTTCGAACAGTTGGTAGAAGCGCTTCAGCCCGAGCGCAGCCTGAGCCATAACCCGCTGTTCCAGGTGATGTTTAACCATCAGGCCAAGGCCCATGCAAGCGCCCGGCAACTGCCGGGGCTGCGCATCGCCAATCTGGAGTGGGATACCCAGAGCGCCCAGTTCGACCTGAGCCTGGACACCCAGGAAACCGATGATGGCCTGTGGGCTTCCCTCACTTATGCCACTGATCTGTTCAGCGCTGCCACCGCTTCACGCATGATCTGGCATTGGCTGAGCCTGCTGCGTTCGGCGGTTGCCGATCCGACATTGGCTTTGCAGGACTTGTCGATGCTGGCCGCTTCGGAGCGCCAACAACGGGTCTGTGAGTGGAATGCCACCGAGCGTACTTACCCGCAAGGTCAATGGGTGCATCAATTGATTGAAGCCCGGGTGCTGGCACAACCGGATGCGCCAGCCCTGATCTTTGCCGGGCAGCTCTTGAGTTACGCCGAACTGAACCGCCGCGCCAACCGCCTGGCCCATCGCCTGATTGAAGCCGGCGTGGGCCCGGACGTACTGGTAGGGTTGGCGGT